>JAGQOZ010000130.1 GCA_020426955.1 Planctomycetales bacterium | reverse complement strand
TTCCTAACCGATCGGAACAAAAAAGACGAAGGCGTCGATGACACTGATCTGTCACCGCAGGCTGTGAATTCGGCGGCGGTGGTTGGGGCTGGAATTATGGGAGCGGGCATTGCGGCGGCGAATGTGAAGCGAGGCATTGCCGTGTCGCTGACCGACGCCAACAAAGGAGCATTGGCGAAAGGCGTTTCCGGCGTCCTAACCGAAGTCTCGTTCAACAAGGCTACTCGGCAAGCCGACGTCGATTTGGCTGTCAAAATGGCGCCGTTGATCAACGGCACCGTTTCTGACGCCGAAGTGGCCGCCTGTGATGTGGTGATTGAAGCGGTGGTGGAAAACGCCGACGTGAAAAAGTCAATCTACAAACGCTTGGAACCGCTGTTGGGAGACAACACGATTCTGGCCTCCAATACTTCGACTATTCCCATCACCGGGCTGGCGAAGGACTTGGCGCATCCCGATCGATTTTGTGGCATCCACTTTTTCAACCCGGTTCGAAAAATGAAATTGGTGGAAGTGATTCGCGGCGAAAAGACCAGCGATCAAACGGTGGTCACCGCCGTGGCGTACGCCAAACGCTTGGGTAAATTTCCCATTGTGGTGAACGATGGTCCCGGATTTCTAGTCAATCGTTTGCTGCTGCCTTACATGAACGAAGCGTTAGAACTGTTGTGTGAAGGCGCCCAGATTGCGGTGATCGAAAAAGTAGCCAAGGCGTTTGGCATGCCGATGGGGCCCATCACGTTGTACGATGTGGTTGGTTTGGACACCGCGTTCTATGCGGGCCGAGTAATGTGGGAAGCGTTTCCGGATCGAATTTCCGCGTCACCTGTCTTGCCGGCGTTGGTGAAGGCTGGTCGCTTGGGTCAGAAATCGGGCGCCGGGTTCTTTTCGTATCAAAACCCAAAGAAGAAGGGCGAATTCGACCCGGAAATTGCCAAATTCATCGATCCCTATAAAAAGCGAGATCGCGAATTCGACCAACAAGAAATTGAAAACCGTTTGTTCCTACCCATGCTGCTCGAGGCCACTCGGGTACTACAAGAGAAAATAGTTCGTGATGTCCGAGATGTCGATTTGGGACTCATTTTTGGCATCGGTTTTCCTCCATTTAAAGGAGGCCTGTTGCATTGGGCGGATCGAGTTGGTGCGAAGGAATTGTTGGAACGGTTGAAGACCCTGGAATCTTTGGGAGCGAGAACTCAGCCTACTGAATTGCTACAGTCGATGGCGGCGGAAGGCAAAACGTTTTATTCGAATTGAGCCACGTTTTCACGCCTTACGCTGAACCCATCGAGTCCTGTTCCGCTGCGTTACGCCGGACGTCGAAAAACAAAATGTTCGTAGGAGAAATGACATGAACCAGGCTGTAGTCATTGATTGTGTTCGCACGCCGATTGGACGAGCACACCCGGAGAAAGGCTTGTTCCGAGACGTCCGTAGCGATGACTTGGCCGTTTCGTGCGTCCAAGCGTTGATGGAACGAACCGGCATTGATCCGACCGAAATTGAAGACGTTATTCTGGGCAACACGCAACAGACCATGGAGCAAGGTCTGAATGTGGCTCGGAACGTTTTGCTGATGGCGGGCGTGCCAGTCGAAGCAGGCGGCGCCACTATCAACCGCTTGTGCGGCAGCAGTCTGCAAGCGTTGAATCAAGCGTCGCACGCCGTGATGGCTGGTTTTGAAGATGTGCAAATTGTGGGTGGTCTGGAACACATGCAGCACTTGCCTATGATGCACGGCATGGACATCAATCCCAAGCTGTATCATCGCACTTCCAAAGGCGCGCTGATGATGGGTGTGACGGCGGAATTCTTGGCGCAGACCAATGGGATTAGCCGCGAAGCACAAGATCAGTTTGCATTGCGAAGTCATCAGTTGGCACATGCCGCGCATGAAAGCGGATTGTTCGCCAACGAAATCATTCCAGTGTTTGGTCGTGACGAATCCGGCGAACTGATACTTGCCAATCGAGATCAATGTGTTCGGTCTGATACGAGCTTGGAAGCGTTGGGGGCACTCAATCCGGCCTTTATGCCCAAAATGGGAACGGTCACGGCGGGCAACAGTTCGCCGCTGAATGACGGCGCTGCCGCCATGTTGGTGATGTCTCAGGCATCGGCCGAACGCCTGGGCCTCAAACCTATGGCCAAGGTTGTTTCTACTGCTGTAGCCGGAGTGGAACCATCCGTGATGGGCACCGGGCCGGTTCCCGCGACGAAGAAGGCGTTGCAACGAGCCAACTTGAAGCTGGAAGATATCGACCTGATTGAACTGAACGAAGCATTTGCGGCACAAGCGCTGGCGTGTATGCGTATGCTGAAATTAGACGCCGACAAGGTCAATGTGCACGGCGGTTCGATTGCCATTGGCCACCCGTTGGGCGCCAGTGGAGCAAGAATCGCGACGACTTTGTTGCACGCCATGCAGGCCAAACAGGCGAAGTTCGGATTGGCGACCATGTGTATCGGAGCGGGACAGGGGATCGCCACCATTTTCGAACGAATGGAATAGCCAGCCAAACGACAAGAATTGCGGGTGCACCGTCGGGACCAGTCCACACGATTGGCCGCCCCAGTCCGTTCGGCAAATCCAGCATGATTTCGTCAGACAACACGGTGTATGACATTTTTTAGTCATCTAATTTGACTGGCGACTTTTAGCAACGTACGGTTCTCCATCAGCAACGGACCTTGACTTGGAGTAGTCGAACATGAATTTCGACGCAGCGAAAACTCAACTGGACGAAGTGAGTCTTAGAACGATCAACCGTTCTCGTATTCTGATTGTGGATGACGATCCGGATCAAGCGGAATGCTTGTCCTATCGTTTAGAGCAACAAGGTTACGAACCTCAAATTGCCCCGAGCTGTTCTGCGGCGTTGGTAGCAGCCGAACTTTCGTGTCCGGATCTGATCATTTTGGACATCTGCTTGCCGGACGGAGATGGCTTGAGTGTCTGCGAACAACTGAATGACGACACGGCGACGTGTGAAATTCCGGTGATCGTCTTGTCGGCAATGGACGGCCCCAATCTGGTTCGAAAAGCGCGAGCTGCCGGTTGCGAATACTATCTTCGCAAACCCTATGATCCAAACGCTCTGCTGGCCTTGATCAAGAATGCCATTGGCAGGGACGACGACCTTTCGAACCCACTTCTTTAACAGCGTTTGCGGGAAACGACTGCGAAGTTACGTACCTTCTTGACCGTTTATTTCCCAGCAAAACTCGAGCAGTTTGCCGCAATGACGGAATGTCCTGGGCCCGTGATTCGCAGTGCACGGATTGCTCGTCAGCGAAGATGCCTTCCCACCGGCGACGGTTTTTGCTAACCTTTTGGGTTCCTTGTAATTCGAATTAATTAGGACAAGCAGTACATAGGAGTCACCGAGTGGGGACGAAGAAAACGGGTAAAGGGCGACGAAAACTGGGACGAAAGAAACGACGCATGCGTTCCAAGATCCGCCATCGCAAGAAATAATTGGGCCGACACGGTCTGGCCAGACCAATCCTAGGGCCATCCCCATGTGCAACACGGTAGCTTGGTGAATTTGCCCCCAAGCCGACTGTTTGCAGCTTCGCAGGGTCGATTCTTTGCCTTGTTGTATCGAGCCGGCGTTTGGGTTGCGCGCTTAAGAAACGCCTAAACGCATCTGACCGGCGTGCTATAATTCGACATGGGATCATCAAACAAAGCAGTCCGAGAATTGTCGAATGGAGCCACAATTCGGCGCGATTCGCGAGGCATCCCGTACATTCGCGCTGCCAGCTGGAAGGACGCTATTTTTGGCTTGGGCTATGCACATGGTCGAGACCGGCCGACGCAAATCCTGTTCGCGCGCGCGGTCGCCAGTGGTGTCGCAGCTGAACGCATTTCGAACAAGCCGGAGTTGGTAGAAACCGACGCCTTCTTTCGACGCATTGCGTTGGATCGTAATCTGGATCAGGAATTCCAACTGTTTGATGAAGAATCCGCAGCACTGGTGCGAACCTACTGTGACGGACTGAACGAAGGCCTGAAACGGTCTGGGCGTTCGCTGCCCATGTGGGCCACCGGTTTTCGGCCCGGAACGTGGAATCCCGAATCGGTCCTGATCGTGGGAAAACTGCTTAGCTTTGGCGGGCTGGCCGTTAGCCAAATGCAAAACGAACGCTTGCTCTTAGAACTGATCCACGCCGGCGCCAACGAAGAGGCCATCCGTCGACTGTTTGCGCCACGCTTGGACGACGTCGACTTTCCGATGCTGCGTCGAGTAGTGATGGCGAACCAACTATCCGATTCCGCTTTGGATCTGCTGACCGATCTGCCTCGCTTGGCCGGCAGCAACGCCTGGGCGGTTTCTCCTTCGCGAAGCAAATCCGGTGGCGCACTATTGGCCTCCGATCCGCATCTGGAAATCAATCGCTTGCCAGCCATTTGGTACGAAGCCGTTTTGAGCTGGGGCGACAACTACGTCATGGGCGCCACACTTCCCGGCTGCCCGCTGTTTGCCGTTGCACGAAACAAGAATGTCGGCTGGGGTGTCACCTACATGAAGGGCGACACCGTAGATTTCTTTGTGGAAGATTGTCGGCCTGGCGGCGACACCGGTTGGCAGTATCGACGAGGTAACGCGTGGCATGATTTCCGCGTGCGCGAGGAATCGATTGGTCGCAAAGGTGCCAGTCCACAAAACTTAAAAGTCTATGAAAATGATCAAGGGACACTGGACTGTGATCCGGTCGAACCTGGTTACCATTTGTCCGTGGCGTGGACCGGTAATTCGCAAGGTGCTGGCAAAGCGATTGCGTCTTGGTTGGCGCTGGCCAGTTCGCAATCATGCGAAGAAGCGTTGGAAGTTGCTCGAGCTTGTCCGCAGCCCACGCTAAGTTTTGTCGTGGTGGATAAAGCGGGGCATATCGGCAAACAATGCTGCGGTCTCTTCCCAAAACGCAACGATCCCATGGGCGGACTGCTGCCCGTGCCCGCTTGGGACGAACAAAATCATTGGCAAGGTTGGCTGGACCGAAGTCTGCTGCCCGGCGAATTCGATCCCGCTCGCGGCTACACGTCGACGGCCAATGAAATTCAGAATCCGAAGGATGGCCCGTTGCTGGTCACCCAAATTTTGCCGGACTATCGCAAGCGTCGTATCGACGAACGACTGAGCGAACTGGAATCGGCCACGCTGCAAGACATGCAAGATCTGCAATACGATTTGCTCAGCGTGCAAGCTCGAGATCTCCTGGCTGTGTTTCTGCCGCACATGCCCGAAGGTGACGTCAAGCAACGTTTGTCTAACTGGGACTATTGCTACGACATCAATTCGGAAGAAGCGTCACTGTTCCAGCGGTTGTACATCAACGTGCTGATGGAAATGTGTGGTCACGAAGAAGTTCTGGGTTGGCGTCGAGCGTTATATATCTGTACGCGAGCGGGATATTCAACCATGGTGTTGGCGTCCATTGATCGGTTCTTGATGAGCGATGATTCGGCGTGGTGGGACAAGCACGACAAGCCGGCGCTGATTCGACGAGCGACCGAACGGTTGGCCAACTACAAACCCGAACCGTGGCGCAAGGTCAACAATTTTCAATTCATCAATCGCTTCTTCGGACGGATGCGAGTCGGACGATTATTGGGATTTGATTCCAAGCGGATTCCCATGCCCGGTTGTCATGCCACGCCGTTCCAGGGTCACGTTTTCCAAACGGCCACTCGAGAACAAACGTTTGCTCCTTCGTATCATTTCGTGACCGACATGAGCACCGATGTGGCGTGGAGCAATCTACCGGGCGGTCCGAATGAAAGCCGATTTTCTAAGTACTATCAATCGGATATCGAAAATTGGATTGCGGGCGAATATAAAGAACTGAAGGTTCCCAATTGGGACGAAGCAGACGAATCCTAGAAAAAGAAACCGCCACGATCGACGGCGAAGAAGATCGTGACGGCTACGAGGGAGTTGTTCGCTGTATGGTATTAGGCAACGGCGTTAGCCAATTCAACAACTCGAGCGGTTTCGCGGCGAATACCTGATTCGCGATGGCGAAGTTGTTTGCCCTTGCACTTTCGATCAAGGGCCTTCACCATCGCTCGTTCCGCGCGATTCACTGCGTTTACCGCTGCCGCATAAATGTCTTCATGTTTTGCACTAACATGAATCTGACCGCGAGGATTCAATACCAATGTCAGACTGCACGCCTTGATGGGAACGCCCTTGCCACTACCTTCGTCCCGTAAATGCACTTCCACTCGATGAATCCGATCTTCCAAGCGTCCTAGTACCGCAGCAAGTCGACGACGTAGATAGCTTTCCAATTTAGTGTTTTGACGATCATTGGCGACGGTCAGTTGGATTGACATCTTGAATCTCCCGGTGCTTGAAAGGATTCTCGTAAACCAGGGAAGCACTGCGGCTGATCTACGAGCACAACCACTGCATGTAGCCTCGCGGCTCCATCAAAAATCTAGAGTATCCTGAAACAGTTTGCTGGGCTGACGCGGCTCTTTCGGATAACATTCGCAATCCTCGTGAGCACCATTCTTGCAATCGTTTTGGTCTGATGTGCATTCCGCATCTTGGACCGGATCCGAGCCAACTGGCTTGCTTTTTGAACGTTTGTCAGATTCGGCCTTTTGGGTCGCATCAGGTAAAGTCTTGGCAAACGTCATGTCTTTGCTCCTTGTCATCGATTAGCCGCGTTGTTCAACAGCAAGACTTGGCAAGAAACGTGCCGAACCGAAAAACCGTGGAAAAACAGGTAGAAAATCCTGCGTTTTGTCCAGACTGTCCGAATCAGGCCTTTCCTTTTCGTGCCGCATCGCACAGAAATGCGTGCGTGCCGAGCGGTCTGGCTGACCTTCACGCAACGAAATCAACGTTCGGGACCAATTGAGAAAATGCCCGTGCCATTAGGATCGACAGGATTCGACAGGATTCTTATCGCTATGTTGAAAGCCGTATTCCAATCCAACTATGTCTCGGTTCGCTCGTGGATCATCACGCTGTTGCTGTGCCTGGCTGCTCCAGCGGCCGATCCACCGCCCACTATCTACGTAGCCGGTGATTCGACCGCTGCGTTTGGCACAGAAAACGCCCAGGGATGGGGACGACATTTCGGTTCGTTCTTTGATGAAGACCGAGTTCGCATTGTCAATCTCGCTCGAGGTGGCCGAAGTAGCCGCACGTTTGTTACCGAAGGACACTGGCAAAAGATTGTTGACCAACTTCGCGCCGAAGACGTGGTGCTGATCCAGTTTGGCCACAACGATGGCGGACCCATTAACGACAGTCAGCGAGCTCGTGGGTCACTGCCGGGACTCGGCGACGAAACACAGGATATTGACAATCAGCAAACCGGTCAGTCAGAAACCGTTCATTCGTATGGTTGGTATCTGACCAAGATGATCGAAGAAACTCGAACCAAAAACGCGACGCCCATTTTGATGACGCTGACGGTTCGCAATATTTGGAATGACGGACAAGTAGAACGCGGTTCGGGAAATTACAATCAATGGATGGCAGAATTGGCCAACAAACACAATGTCCGTTTGATCGACCACACTCGGTTGATTGCGGATCACTATGAACAGCAAGGTCAGACAAACGTAGCGCCGCTGTTTCCTAAGGATCATACGCATACGAATGCGACCGGTGCCCAAATCAATGCCAGCTTGGCTGTGGCCGGGTTTCAAGGACTGCGGGAAGCGTCGTGGAATCATTGGCTGAACAACACTGGTCGTACTGTGAACAAAGCAAATCCCAAGTACGTGCAAGTGAATCGCGTGCGTCGCAAGAGCGAAGAACGAGATGAATTTGTGCGATGGTTGAATCTACCGGAACCCGCTGATCACTCGCTGCCAAATTTGTGGTTAATTGGCGATTCGACGGTACGAACCGGACGAGGCACGGGAGACAACGGACAATTTGGCTGGGGCGACCCGATCGAATCGTACTTTGATCGGAACCGGATTAACGTGGTAAATCGAGCCGTTGGAGGCACGGGTGTTCGCACGTATCGTTCAATCGGCTACTGGGAAGTTGTCTTGCCGCAAATCAAAGCCGGCGATGTCGTGATCATTCAGTTCGGTCACAATGACAACGGCCAGCGAGGTGCTTTGCGCGGAGTTGGTTCGGAGACGGAGAGTCGCAACTTGGAAGACGGCGGCACCGAAGTGGTCGAATCCTTTGGTAGTTATCTTCGCAAGTTTGTCACGGAAATACGATCGAAACAAGCAACGCCCGTCATCTGTTCGCTGATTCCCAGAAAGATTTGGAACGAAGGCAAGATCGTGCGTTCCAACCAAGGTCACGCGGCATGGGCCAAACAGGTTGCCGAAGAAACCGAAACGCCGTTTGTGGATCTATACGAATTGATTGCCACACGATACGACGCCCTGGGCCCGACGGCAGTGGACCCGCTGTTTGCGGACCAACGAGTTCATACGTCTTGGCAAGGCGCTCGGTTGAACGCGGCCTGTGTTGTGGAAGGACTCAGTCAACTTCCAACCAATCCCGTGGCCGCGTATCAGATTGATTCGCCGAAGCTCGGTCAGGAGCCGTGAAGATTTCCATTGGTTCGCACCGGTTCGCTCGCGTCGTGACAAAGTGATTTTGGCTTGTCGCGGCGTGGCAAATCACCAAAACGCACGGTTGCAATGAACCGTCAATTAGTGCAACATCAAAAGCGTTCCGTAGTTTACTCAACCAGAAAGGCAACACAATGGAAGAATTGATTCAACAACTTACGAACAAACTGGGAATGGATGCGTCGGTCGCCAGTCAAGCAACTGGCAAGGCAATGGCCATGCTCAAACAACATGCGGGCGATGATCTATTTGGCAAGATTTCATCCGCGATTCCAGGTGCCGCAGAAGCAGCGGAACAAGGCGCCTCGGAAGGTGCCGGTGGCGGAGGTGGCGGGATCGTCGGCAAGTTGACCGGCATGGCCTCGAGCATGCTTGGTGGTTCCGCCGGCAGCGGCCTGGAGCTTGGCGCAGCGCTCAGTTCTGCTGGTGTGGATTCAAGTCAAATGGACGACTTCGCGTCCACGATTGTTCAGTTCCTAAAGGATAAAGCCGGCAATGACGTTGTGGAACAAATCCTGGCAAAAGTACCGATGCTCAAAAATTTGCTCGGCTAATGTTCAATAGAACTTCTTCGTTTTCTGTCATCGCAGGACGGCTGGTGGACAACTGCCAATGCCTTCAACTTTGGCGACAAAGTGGCGTTGGCCTGTAGCGGAGCGGCGCGAGTCTGCGTCAGCCACTGGTCGTCGTGTCCTTATGTCCCCTTAGCCCGCAGCGACGGCACACGACGATTCTGGACGAAGCCGAATCGGAAAGTCTGCCAACTTGCCTAATCGCATAGCACTTTCAGAACCGTCTCGTTGCTTTCGGCGAATTGCACCACAACTGGATGCTTACTCGGCTAGAGACGAACCGCCCAATCTTCAATTCAGAACAAGCTTCTACTGTCGACTAGCGAGCGAATTCGAACAACAAATTTTGAACCAGGCAATTTGGATGAAACCACGAAGAGCACGGAGAGCACGAAGCATTCGGTAACCAGTTGGTACGGCGTTTCGCATGTTCGCTTCGCAACGAAAGCTGTTTGAAGCAAACCGGAGTTCTTGGAACGTCTTCCGAGCGAAATGCGTATGTCTTCGCCCTAAAGAAACCAAGTCAACCGAACCGAGCGATTCACGAACCTGCGCCTACAAGGGAAAGCCAAGCGTTACCGTTCGAGTCGAATTGTCAATGAATCAAACAAAAATTCGGCTCGACAAAAGGAACAACCAGGACAGCTCCAAAACCGAAATGCCCAACTTTTGCCGCGCCGCCGGTACGTAATACTTGACAAGCACGGACACATAGCTGTTAGCCGCCCGAATCTTGTGATAAACGATCACGCTGCTTTCGCAGACGCTCGATCGTCCGGAAACTCCAAAGTCCACAGGCAACGAGTAGCCCAGCGAGACCGAAACCCAATACTGGGGGTATAGCCCCAACCGAAAACACACCGATGATCTTCATGAGATCGCTGAGGCCAATGAGGCCAGCACCGATAAATAGAAACTTTTGGCTCTTCTGCGTTGCTTCAATCTTGCGATCTAACTCTTCGATATCATTCATCGGCATTGGCTTTCGAAAGGGGCGAGAGCAACTGCATCTATCGATGTCGCCTGTTAGTAGACGGGGCTCGAAACAACAGTTTAAACCGAAGCTTCATTTCACCTACAATGATCGATAAAACGAATAACAAATTATCCCACCTGAAGCGGAGCGTAACGGCGGGATTTTGGCCGTTGAACTGAGACGCTTCGCTGGGGCCGTATGCGGATTTAATTGATCGCAGCCGCCCGAACAGGTGTTGATTCTACCGCCGAGATCGGGCTGGCAGCAAGCTGGATATCTGTTCGCGACGCGAACTCACTTCTTGCATCTGCGATGCAATGCCCATCGAGTCCAATGCCAGGGCATGTGCCTTGGTCTTGATGTCGTTCATTAGTGCGATCGCGATCCACCGAATTCTTCCCGTAGCAATGCTGAAATCGGCGGCAGAGAACGGGATGACGGCAGCAGTGAACTGATTCTTCGACGGAGTTCGCGGATTCTCTTGTGGAGACGGGTTCTTACCATTTTCGCAAACCAACATTACTGGCTTTCGAAACAAGCGGGATGGTCGGGGCCGAAGAAATCGCCTGTTTCTCGAATCCGCCAGATCGACACTACGTGCAACACGTTTGTCCGGCATTTCGTGATGCCACGAATTCGCGGACACGCAACTTCGAGATTCACTCGTTTTCCCTTGACGAATTACGCGGCTTACCGATTTCACTTAATGCTTTCTCGCGAATTCAATCGTCAATCTTCCAGCCGATTGCGTCACTTTGCCAGACCGCCTAGAATCACTGCAAAACGGGGAGGAGTCTTTGCCCTGTTTCGCGACTTCGCTGTTGGACTTTGCACATCACATCTCGAATGGAATGAATGCAAAGAGGACGGAGTTGCGGCGTCGCTAAATGATTGGCCTGCTTTGATGAGTGCAAGATGCCCGATGAGAAAATCACGAACGGCTCGGTTCGAGTTCCTGGAGTCTCGCAAGTTATTGACTGTCAACTATCTGGATGCGGGATCGGTTGCCGATTCTTCGACCGAATTGGTGGTCGCCGGCATTGATGTGAACGCCGATCGCCAAATCGATCTCGTTTCGTTTGGCGCGTCCAGCGTGGTGTGGCGAACGAATTCGTCCGGAGAATTCAGTTCGCCCATTACCATTGCCAATGTCAGCGCGTCAGACGTGGTGGCGGTCGACTTTGATGCGGACGGTGACACGGATCTGCTAACCAGTTCTGTGGTGACAAACGGTTTGGGCGAAATCGCTTGGTATTCCAACGGCGATGGTGCAGCTGGTTTTGGAGCAAAAACGTCACTGATTGCCAACGTCAATGTCAGCGATATCGAATTGGCCGATTTGGATGGCGACGGTGATCGAGATTTGGTGGGACTTCGTTCCACTGACATGGGCGCCGAAATGTTTTGGGCAGCCAATCAAAATGGTTCGCTGCAACTGCCTACCGTCACTATAGACGTTTTTTCCAGTCAGCCTAGAAACCTAAAGCTGGGCGACATTGATGGCGATGGCGATATCGACATCCTGGGTTGGAACAACGATACGTTTCAGTGGTGGGCCAATAACGGTAGCGGGATCTTTGGTGACAGCCAGTTGGCAGTCGATTTGGAAAGTGCTCAAGTCAGCGAACCTCGACTAGTGGACCTCAACAATGACGATGCCTTAGACCTGCTGTATTCATCCATTGGCACGCTTTACTGGCATGCAAACAATCAATCGAATGCTTCGCCCGGGTTTGGCCCAGCGCAAACCATCAAAGAAACATCTGCCGTCTTGGCCGCGACCGCGCCGATCGTGGTGGACGCCGATGCGGATGACGATCAAGACATCATTGCGCTATCCACCACGGGTAACCAAGTGGTTTCAATTGAAAACCTGGGAGATGGAACGTTTGGCCCTGAACAGGTTTTGCTGGAGAACTTCAGTTTTCCTTCCAAGGCCATCACGTTTTCTATCGACAATGATGCCGACCAAGACTTGTTGGTCAGTGGCCTCAGCGGCACTCGGATTCTAGCCAACCAACGCAATCAGCCCGCACTGGAAGAGGTTTCGATTTCCATCGGTGCGCAGTCGGCGGTCGTTTATGATCGAGCGACCGGGAACGTGCGACTGGAAACGGCCGCGCCCATTCGAACGCTGGAAGTTCTTTCGCGCGAGGCTCGATTCGTCACGTCAGCCGCGGAAAACCTCAGCGGTGAAGACGACATTGTTCGCATTGGTCGCATCTTCAAGTCGAATGACACGGGCTTCAACGATGTTTCGTTCGGAAACATTTTGCCCTCGGGACTATCTGATGAAGATGTGATTGCCGATCTGGT
>JAGQOZ010000012.1 GCA_020426955.1 Planctomycetales bacterium | reverse complement strand
GCAAGACGAACGATGTGGCGGGTGACGGCACTACCACGGCCACCGTTTTATCCGAAGGCATCTATCGCGAAGGCCTGAAGATGATTGCCGCCGGTGGTGATCCGATGGCGCTTTCTCGAGGTATCGCGAAGGCAGTCGAAGCGGTTTCGGAAGCGGTCTTGAAAATGGCCACTCCGATTGATGCCAAGAACAAGAAAGAGATTCAGCAAGTTGCCACGATTGCCGGCAACAATGATCCTTCGATCGGTAGCGTGTTGTCCGACGCTTTCTTAAAAGTAGGTAAGGACGGTGTCATCACGGTGGAAGAAGGTCGAGGCAGTGAAACCTCGGTCGAAGTGGTAGAAGGCATGCAATTCGATCGCGGATTCCTTTCGCCCCATTTTGTCACCGACCAAGACGAACAGACGGTCGAACTGGAAAACTGCTTGATCTTGTTGTTCGAAGAAAAGATTTCGACCGCCAAGAAGCTGGTTCCCATTTTGGAAGCCGTCAGCAAGGCCAACAAGCCGTTGTTGATCATTGCCGAAGATGTCGAAGGGGAAGCTCTGGCAACGTTGGTCGTGAACAAGATGCGAGGCATCTTGAATGTTTGTGCCGTCAAGGCGCCCGGATATGGTGATCGTCGCAAGGCGATGCTGGGTGACTTGGGTGTGTTGACTGGCGCGACGCCCATTTTCAAAGATTTGGGCATTGAACTGGAGAGCGTGACGCTGAATGATCTGGGCAAAGCCAAGAAGATTAAGATCACTTCGGGCGAAACGACCCTGGTTGGCGGTGGTGGCAAGAAGGATGAAATTGCGGGACGAGCGGAACAGATTCGTGCTGAAATTTCGAACACCGACAGCGATTATGATCGGGAAAAGTTACAAGAACGCTTAGCCAAATTGGCTGGCGGCGTGGCTCAGATCAATTGCGGTGCGGCCACGGAAACGGAAATGAAAGAACGCAAGGCACTGCTAGAAGACGCCAAAGCGGCTACTCAGGCTGCGTTGGAAGAAGGCATTGTTCCAGGCGGTGGTGTGGCGCTGATTCGTTGCGGCAAGGCGTTGGACGCGATCAAAGCATCTGGCGATGAAAAGTTGGGCGTGGACATCATTCGCAATGTGTTGGATTATCCGTTGCGAGCGATCGCGACGAACGCCGGCATTGACGGTGCGGTGGTTGTCAACCGAGTTCGCCAGATGAAAGGCAAGAACGACGGATATAACGCGGATAAAGACACCTACGGTGACTTGGTTAAAGACGGCGTGATTGATCCGGCCAAAGTGGTTCGATCCGCTCTGCAAAACGCCGCCAGCGTGGCTTCTCTGTTGCTAACCACGTCTTCTCTGGTCACGGAAATTCCCGTGGAAGAAGAGGAAGCAGGTGGCGACCATCATCATGACCACGGCATGGGTGGCATGGGAGGAATGGGCGGCATGGACATGGGCGGCATGGGTGGTATGGGCGGCATGATGTAAGCCGCCGGTGCGACTCGTGATTTCTGTAACTCAGGATCAAGAATAGATAGATAAACGATTAAGGAAATACAGTTATGGCTAAGAAGATCAAAATTCGACCGTTGGATGACCGGATTGTTGTAGAACCGATTGAAGCAGAAGAAACCACTGCAGGCGGCATTGTGCTTCCCGATTCGGCCAAGGAAAAGCCTCAGCGAGGTACCGTGATTGCCGTTGGCCCTGGCAAGTTGTTGGATAGTGGAAACCGAGGCGAATTGTCGGTGGCCGTTGGTGATGAAGTGATTTACGGCAAGTACGGCGGCTCTGACATTGAAGTTGACGGAGTGGACGTGAAGGTGCTTCGCGAAAGCGACATCTTGGCCAAGGTTGTAGGCTAGATCTTAGTCGGCAATCAAGTATCGAATCAAACAACGACGTTAGTAGAGGATTTAATACAGTGGCAAAGCAGTTACTTTTTGAAGATCACGCTCGTGCCAAGATGCTCAAGGGCATTGAAAAATTGGCCAATGCGGTTGCCGTGACCATGGGGCCTACGGGTCGCAATGTCATCATTGACAAATCGTTTGGCGGTCCCACCGTTACCAAAGACGGTGTTACGGTTGCCAAGGAAGTTGAGCTGGAAGATCGTTTTGAAAACATGGGCGCCAAGCTGGTGAACGAAGTTGCCAGCAAGACGTCTGACTTGGCCGGTGACGGAACGACAACCGCCACGGTCTTGGCTCGAGCGATCTTCAAAGAAGGCATTCGAAATATTGTGGCCGGAAGCAATCCGACGGCCATTCGACGAGGTATCGAGAAAGCCGTGGACGCGGCCGAAACGTATCTGTTCGAATTAGCCAAACCAGTCTCCAGCAAAGAGCAGATCACCAACGTGGGTGCGATCAGCGCCAACAACGATCTTTCGATCGGTGAATTGCTGGCCGATGCGTTGGAAAAGGTTGGTAAAGATGGCGTGATCACGGTGGAAGAAGGCAAGACCGCCGACACCACGTTGGAGTTGGTGGAAGGCATGCAATTCGACAAGGGATTCATTTCGCCTTACTTCATCAATAATCCGGCGGAAATGACATGTGATCTGGACGATGCGTTGATTCTGATTCACGAAAAGAAGATCAGTAATCTGCGAGAATTGGTGCCCATTTTGGAAAAGGCCAGCCAGACTGGCAAGCCGTTGTTGATCATTGCCGAAGACGTGGAAGGTGAAGCACTGACCGCGTTGGTGGTCAACAAGCTGCGAGGTGTCCTGAATATCTGTGCAGTGAAAGCGCCTGGCTTTGGCGATCGTCGCAAGGCCATGTTGGCTGACATCGCGACGCTGACCGGTGGGACGATGATCAGTGAAGACTTGGGTATCCAGCTGGAAAACTTGACGCTGGATCAATTGGGTCGAGCGAAAAAGATCAGCGTCGATAAAAACAGTACAACCATTGTACAAGGCGCTGGAAAGACGGCGGACATTCAGCAACGCATCGCTCAGCTCAAGAAGCAGATTGAGCAGACCGATAGCGACTATGACCGTGAAAAGCTGCAGGAACGCTTGGCTAAGCTGACCGGTGGTGTGGCGATTATCTCGGTTGGCGCGGAAACGGAAGCCGACATGAAGCAGAAGAAAGCTCGAGTGGAAGATGCTCTTCACGCCACTCGTGCTGCTGTAGAAGAAGGCATTTTGCCAGGTGGTGGCGTGGCGTTGCTGCGTTGCACGCAAGCGGTTGAAGCCGCTAGGAGCAGTGCCAAGGGTGACGAAAAGATTGGCGTGGACATCATTTTGAATGTCTTGTCCGCTCCGCTGAAGCAGATTGCCGACAACGGCGGCATTGATGGTTCGGTGGTTGTGGACGAAGTCAGTCAGAAGTCCGCCAACATGGGGTACGATGCCAACAAGGGCGAATACACCGACCTGTTGAAGGCGGGGATTATCGATCCGGTGAAGGTGGTTCGCACAGCCTTGCGAAACGCCTCGAGTATCGCTGGCCTGTTGCTAACCACCGAAGCCATGGTCACCAATTTGGAAGATGAAGACAAGGAAAAGCAGATCGAAGGAAGTGTTCGCTAAAGCGGCGATCGTTCTTTACGAGACGTTGACGCGCCGGTTTCGCTTGTTCGAATATCGGCGCAGTTCCGAATGACGATGCTTGAGATAGCCACTTTCGAACAACGGGAAGTGGCTATCGTTTTTTGACGCTTGACGTGGCACGAATCAAGTTCGCTGGCCGCGTAGGATGGAAGGAGAGCCGATCGTGATGGCAACAAAGCGAGATTACTACGAGGTGTTGGGGGTTGCACGAAACGCCTCGGAATCCGATATTTCTCGCGCCTATCGGAAGCTGGCAATCAAATATCATCCGGATAGCAATCCCAACGATGAAGAAGCGACGGCCATGTTCAAAGAGGCAGCCGAAGCATATGAAATACTGACCGATCCTCAGAAACGAGCGGCTTATGATCAGTATGGACACGCCGGCGTTTCTGGGCCTGGCGGCGGTGCTGGCTTCTCTGACGCGGAAGATATCTTTGAAGCGTTTGGAGATATGTTCGGCGGCGTGTTTGGCGATATGTTTGGTGGTCGAGGCCGTCGTCGTGGTGGTGGAGGTCGTCGGCAGCATCGCGGCGCGGACGTCAAATGCGAAGTTCATTTGACTCTGGAAGAAGCGGCCACCGGTGTTACCAAGACGGTTCGATTCGAACGAAACGAAGCGTGCGCCAAATGTCGCGGGACCGGTAGTCGACCTGGTTCGACCGGCGAAACCTGCCGACGTTGCAATGGTCACGGCCAAGTGGTTCAATCGGCCGGAATTTTGCGAGTTCAAACCACTTGCCCGTCATGTAGCGGTTCAGGACGAATCATTACCGATCCGTGCGAAGGCTGCCGAGGACGAGGGTTTGTGGCCAAACGTAAAGAGCTGGACGTTGCCATTCCCGCCGGTGTGGACGAAGGTATGCGAGTTCGACTGTCGGGAGAAGGCGAACCGTCACCCGATGGTGGACCTCCTGGTGATTGCTATTGCTTTATCGGAATCAAGCCGCATTCACTGTTTAAGCGAGACGGGATGGACTTGTATGTGGAGATTCCTATTTCTTACACACAAGCGGCATTGGGCGCGCGAATTGAAATTCCAACGCTGGCCGGTCCCGATCATTTGACGGTGCCGCCTGGAACGCAATCGGGCGAAGTGTTTCGTATTCCAGGCCGAGGTATGCCGGATCCGCGCAGTTCAGGCCGCCATGGCGAACTGCTGGTGCAGACCTACGTAGAAGTGCCCAAGCGATTGAGTCAAAAAGAGGAAGAGGTATTGCGGCAATTGGCAGAAATTGAACATGCCAACGTGAGCCCTAAACGCAATAGTTTTTTATCAAAGCTGCGCGAATATCTGGCGCCCTCTGAGTAGCGACGTGGACTGAATTTTAGAAAGTGAAAAAACATGGCAGACGAAACTAACGACGACCTGATTCCAGAAGAAGAATTCGTAGCGGATAGCACCGACGAAGCCTTTTGTGATGACGCCGCTGCTACTTCGTCAGAAACTCCGGAAAGCGTAAGTAAACTGCAAGCAGAGTTGGAAGAGGCCAACAATCGAGTGCTTCGGAGCCAGGCAGAACTGGAAAATTTCCGTCGTCGCATGCGGCGAGAAATGCAGGACGAACGCAAGTTTGCAGCGCAGCCCCTTTTGACCGATTTGCTTCCCATCGTGGACAATATTGAACGAGCGATCGAATCGGCTCAGCAGTCGTCAGATCAAAGCGGCTTGCTGGATGGCGTCAAAATGGTCGCGCGACAATTGTTGGCAATTTTTGAAAAGCACGATTGTCCTCGCATCGAAGCTTTGGGAGAAGACTTTGATCCCAACATGCACGAAGCCATCGGCCATCAGCCTAGCGATCAATACGAATCGGGCAAAGTCATGCTGGTAGCCGGGTCAGGATATCGCTTGCATGATCGCGTCATTCGGCCAGCACAGGTGATTGTCTCCAAAGGAAATGACGCGTAACGTGACTGAGTTCGGTTCGAGATTCCATCGTTAACAATTTTGGTGTTTCTTTTCTGTGGAAGCTGGTTTATGCCAACCTACGATTACGAATGCGATGCCTGTGGCCATACGTTTGAGCTATTTCAATCCATTACGGCGCCGGTAGAAACCAAGTGCCCGGAATGCAAGAAGAAGAAGCTGCGCAGACTTTTCGGCACGGGTGGTGCCATCGTGTTCAAGGGGTCAGGTTTTTATCAAACCGACTATCGCAGCGATTCATACAAAAAGGCGGCCAAAGCGGACGACAAATCTAAGGATTCTGGTTCGAAAAAGTCGGACGCATCTGCCAAGAAACCTAAAAGCGAATCCAAACCTAAGTCCTCGGCCAGCGAATAGTCATCGGCCAGCGGATGTGATCGCAATGATTCGTTCAGGTGAATTTTCATGATACACTCCTGGGCCGGTTCCAAAGCAGTTCGCAGTGTCTTTGCCTTGGGCGTCGTAGCAATTGTTCTCGTTTCCGTACTGCCAGCGGAATACGTTTCGGCCTCCACAATGAACGACAAAGTCGCCCACTTCTTGGCTTACGCCATTGTTGGATGTGTAGGCGCTGTTGGCTTTCTCTATTCCAAGCGTCTGCTACCCATATTGTTTGCCTTAGTCATCATGGGCGTAGGCTTGGAGTTCTGCCAAGCGTATATTCCGGGTCGCGCGTTTGACGTGGGCGACATGATTGCGAACGGCCTGGGAGCGTTGCTTGTGCCCGTAGCGGTGCAGCTGTTCTTCAAAAAAACGTAACGCGGCGAACCAAGCAAGCCGATAGCCAGCACGAAAGTAGCCGAGTATCATGTCCGGTTTTCCGCGTTTGAACGTTGTCTTGTATCAGCCGGAAATTCCGCAGAACACAGGCAATATTTCGCGAACCTGCGTGGCCATCGACGCTCGGTTGTGGCTAATTCGGCCACTAGGATTTGATCTGAGCGAAAAACGCGTGCGGCGAGCGGGCTTGGACTATTGGCCTCATTTGGACCTGCGTGTGTGTGACAACTGGGCGAATTTCCTGCAACAGGCCAATCCCACTCGATGTTGGTTCCTGACCAAGAAGGCGTCCCACAACGTGTATGATGTGCAATTCGAACCAAATGACTTTTTGGTTTTTGGGAGTGAAACTCGAGGCCTACCGGATGACATTCTAGAAACACATGCGATCAATACGCTGCGCATCCCCACAACCGAAAATGTACGAAGTCTGAATCTGTCCAATGCCGTGGCCATTGTCGCATATGAAGCGGTGCGGCAATTGTCCTAAGGCTCATTGTGGCCTGTCTTCATTCGTCCAGTTTGTGAAGCTGCCGATTAAAGGTGTCTGGACGGTTTTTCCTAGCCCGAAGCGTGAGTTTTGAAGTTACGCTTTTTCCTAGCCCGACACGTAAGTGAGGGGAAACGGAGTGATTCGAAAGTTCCTCGCTGACGCTTCCGGCTAGGAAATCCCGTCGGAAAACGCAAATGCGCAACTTCAAAAAGCGTGAGCGAGGGGACTGCAGCAACGCTCAAGTTTCCCCCTCACTTACGTTTCGGGCTATGAAAAAGCGAGGTCTAAGGTTGGTCTGAATTAGACGGATTTGTGGCAGCTTCTTCCGGCTGATTCTTGAGTCGGATCAAAACTTCATTTCGTCGCAAGGCCAGCGGTGTGAAAGGCGGATCGTAGCCGGCCGCTTCGGCCGATGCATGGCCGTCCAACTGTTTCTGTTCCATCCATTCGCGAAGTTTCTGTTCCTGCTGTTTTGCGAGTTCAGAATCTAAGCGGCCTGAAAATCGAATGACAGCAAACCGTCCTCCTTTCCGCTGCCGCATGGTCACTTTTTCCCCAGTGGGCGCTGGAGCTCCCTGTGCGGCAACTTCCTTGGGCATCACGAATCCCATCGCGACGTCAGATTCGTCGAATTCGCCTTCCATGAAAACAGGCGTCGTCATGGCAATTTTTTGCTCCGCCGAGTTCGCGCCACTAATGTATTCAAACAACCGCATGAAACTTCCGTCACTCCCTTGGGAATCCATTTTGGAATCGGTAGAGACCAGCAGTAAGTCGGGGTATTCGCGAATTTCAATCGCCCCGTCTGACTCGATTACCTTGTACTCGGCAGATTCATACCCCGCTCGGTTTGCCATCGCAAAGGCAAACGAACCAAACAAAGCAACCTGCAAAACCAGCGTGACTAACCACATTTTTCGAATCATCTGACACCGCATCCATTAAATGAAATCAATTGACGCAAACAATCAGACTCTAGCCACATGCAAAGCAACGACCATGCCACTTTTGACGGCAATTTCCAAACTGACTGGCAACGCCGACGGTGGACGGAGCTGGTCCATCCGCAGGACTCTATCATCTCTAGCGAAATGCGTTGGAATAGATGGGCAAATGTCGGTAATAGACTTCCAACATGTAGATGCAAAAACAGGTGGTATACAGCCGGCCGCCCTGCCCTCCCCAACGATCGCCGGATGGGGACCAGCTACCGGCTTCGGGGCCTTCCTTGGTTTGATGCGCGGGGATGACTTGCCGTAGTACGGCATTCCATTCTTCCCATGCGTCTCCTTCCATGTGGTGCATGACTTGTGTGGCATAGTACCAGTAGTAAACATTTTTGTCAGACCAATCGATCGGCGTCGTGCCAATCTGATGGACGCCGCTGATCAAACGGTCATCGGTCCGTCTCCAACCTAGATATTGTCGGCAAAGCAACGCTTCGGCGGTCATGGGGAAGGTTGCAGGTTCACCGGGACGGTAGCCGTAGGTAGCGCCGTACTCTGATTGAACGCTGTCCAGGAAACGAGCGACATTGTCCAACGTTCGCTGAGGCACTTTCAGGTCGGCCATTTGGGCACTTTGCAGTGCCATGACAAACCAGCCCGTCACGGAAGTATCACTGTCCGAACCAGGTGTATACCGCCAACCACCTCGCACATCCTGAATTTCGACGGCATAATCGATCGCTCGTTGAGCCGGATCGCGGAACCTCGAATCCTGAGTCATGCCGTACAATTCGCAGATGGCAATCGTCGCCTGGGCTTGCGCGTAAAGCCGATGATGCAAGACGGAACCTCGCCAAAAATCTCCGTTGGGTCGCTGCATCGCTAACAGCGCGTCCCAACCTTTCGCAACTGTTTTTTGGTGCATGCCGGTTTGATGCGTATGGCCTGCGCCTTGGAACGCAAGCAACGCCATGGCGGTGGCCGACGTTCGGTCATCATTCAATCCAGCCGAACTATAAGGTCCGGTCAAACTCCACGTGCCATCTTTGAGCTGATTTTTCCGAAGCCATTCCAGTCCGTTTTGCACCGCTTCTTCTGTCAGACGATTGCCACCGTAGGCGGACAACAACACTTCCTTCATACCTGCTTCGCGACCACTCAAGGCAATTCCGATGGTTGGCGCCGGAGTGTCACTGGAAAACAGTGTGCCCGCCAGATCCGACTGCAAGACAGGCGATGCCGCCAAGGGATCGTCTGTCATTGGCATATCTGTGTTCGATTGAATCTGTTCGTCAAATTCGCTGGGCGCTAAGCTGAATTCGGCGACGTCCTCGTCCAACTGGTTGCCAAACGTGTCCGAAAAAGTGAGTTCCACGTTGACCGATTGAAACATTTCGGACGGAATCAACACCAACGCCAGAACAATCAGGACCGCCATGTGAATCAGCAGACTAATCAGCCACGGCGGAGCGGCGCGAACGGCTGGCAGAACGTCTTCTTCGTCGACAACCGCGTTGGGATTGATGTGAATTTGCGAAGCATCCGCTTGCTCCGAATTAGCCGACGGATACGAATCCAAGCGGCTCACATCCGAAATCACAGGCGGAATGCCCATGACGGGTGGTTCGGTCGAATTCGGATGCCACGCAGCCATGTACAAATGCCTTGCTCTCGGTACCTATCTCAGTCACGCAATTCCGTCGAATCCCTTCTATCCTAGTCTAAGACTTGCCCACAGATGCGCCAATGAATTCGAGTTGCCCCGGGCTGGTCGGCGACGGGCCGAAAAGGTCCTATAGTCGGCACAATCGCAATTCACGCTAGGCAAAGACACCGGCCGCTGGAGGTGCAAACAAACACCCTTTCGACCTGCGCGCGAGTTACAGATCCACAGCCGAATTCGGCTGAAACGCTTCATCAGGATAAGGCCGTTGTTCATCAAAGACATACATTAGTTCCGGCGTTTCAATAACCGTTTGCGTTTCGTCAAAGACTTCTGACGACTTATCCAGAACGCCGGTTGGATCCAGCTTCAGGTGCTTGGCCATGAACGGGTACATTGCTTGGCGTTTCATGTACTGATAACCATGCTGACGACCCGGATAATGCACGTTCTGGACGTTGGCTTGTTCGCCGAAAAGCTTGTAAACATTACGAATGTACGGGTATTCCACGTCCGGCGTGTTCTTGGTCCAATCTCCGCCGACGGAGATCAGCAACAACGGTCGCGGCGCCGCCAGTGCAGCGATTTCCGCATTGTTGGTTTCCAAATGCTTCGTTTTGTGAATTGGCATTCCGCTTTCACAGTGGCAACCGCCAAAGAAATGCGCCGAAACCATCACCACCGGCACCGACACGGACACTCGATCATCTACCGCCGTCAGCAAGAACGTTTGCGTGCCGCCACCAGAACAACCAGTCACGCCAATTCGCTGCTTGTCCACATCGTCCAATGACTGCACAAAGTCGATAGCGCGAATACCGGTCCACGTTTGCAGAGTCAAAGCTTGTGGATGTTCGTGCTTCCAGCCAATGTGCAAAGATTCGCCATGGCCAATCATGTCATACGAAAATACGACCGCGCCCATTCTGGCCAACGTCGCACAGCGATACTGCTGCTCCGCTCGCAAACGTCCTCCACCCGGTCCACGAGCATGCCCGTGCGGACATAGCACCGCGGGATGCGGCCCCGTCTTTCCCAGCGGACGATACAGATTCCCGTAGACGTAAAAGCCCGGACAGGCTTCAAACGCAACTGATTCCACGGAATAGCCGCCGGCGTATGTTCGCTTCTTGCGAACGATCGGATTCAGTGGAGTACGATCGGGTAGCGGATCGAGTTTCGCTCCTGTCAAGATCTGCTGGCGAATTTTGTCGGCGCGAAGATTCCATTCGGGCAAATTCGAATAGGTGGCTGCCATGCGAGCCAACTGTTCTACAGCTTCTGCTTCCGAATGATAATTGCCTTGGCAAAGGATCGGGGCAGGTTCGTCTTGACCGAACAGAATTTCGCGACCAACTAACAAGAAAACAACAATCGATAACAAGCACCGCATCGGCATAATTCGGAATCCTCGTAACGCAAACTAGGCGAAAAATCCAACTGACTTCGACCCACATTCTAACAGACTTGCAGGCGACGGGCTCCAGCGGACATCAATGGCGACAAAATCCATTTCACCAATCAGCGAGTTCATTTATACTACCTGTACCCAAGAGCGCCATTGCTTTTTGAAAGAACGTATTTATGGACACACCTGACCTGAACCCGTATGCGTCACCGGTTACGGAAAACATAATTCAGGTCGCCGAAATCGTTGACGGTGGAATGTGGCGAGACAACAAGCTGTTGGTCGTTCGAAAAATGGCCGTCTTCCCAGACCGGTGCGTCAAAAGCAATCAACCGACAAACAGACGTCTCAAACGCAAACTGGCGTGGCATCACCCGGCCGTTTATTTGACTATACTGGCAAGCTTGCTGATTTACGTGATACTGGCACTTTGTCTACAGAAGCGAGCGGTCTTGCACGTCGGGCTGAGCGATCCGTGGTTTCGCAAGCGACGACGCGCGATTGTTCTTGGCTGGCTCGGCGTACTGTGCTCGGTAGGACTGTGGCTTGCGGCAATTACCGTTCAGGGCGACGAGAACCTACAAATCAGCCTCATGTTATCAGGTGTCGCTCTGTTCTTTACTGCAGCGACTTTCGGAGCATTAGCTTCGCGAATGGTAGCCGCAACCAAGATCGATAACGATTTCGTCTGGCTAAAGGGAGTGTGCCCCGAATTCTTAGCCGATTTACCTCAATGGCCAAAGTGAACATCAGTGCGAAGGTGCTGAAAACGGTCCTTCTTGGCAGCCAACGTCGGCTGGCACCGCACGGTAATTCACGGTGTACTTTTTGCACCGTGGCCGGACGGCTGTTCTGCTCCAGTTTCAAAGCAGCTGGCGTTAGGTCAGCGTCTTGCCGCTCACTTCGACTGGATAGTTTGAAGTGGCCGGAGGCTCGTCTAAATACGCGAGCGGCGAACACCTACCCTCCAGAATACTGCGGCGGCGATTAGCGCCAGTGGCAATGACGTTAGTGACAAAATGAGCCCGATCCCCAGATATGAACCGGCTTGGCTGGAATCCGACATGACAACGGATCGGATCAATCCGATCAAGCTCAACAAGATAACTGGCAGCAATCCAATGCCTAAAGCCGTAGTCGCCACGCTCGCGCCATTCAGCTTTCCGCGTTTTTGTTGGTGAAAGATGATAGGCATGCCGATCACGCCCAGAACGAGATAACAGAATGGAGTGCCCAAGACGATCATGAACGCTGGAACCAGAAAGATGGCCATCGGATTGGAGTCGACATCCATGGGATTTAGCGTCTGATACACAAACCCGAACAAACCAAGTCCAATGCCCATCACAAAAGTGCTTATCGGTGGCGCTAATGCGAATGCTAGCCACAGCCGACGTGACGGACTTTCTTGTTGTCGAGCGGCTTCAGAAGAAATCAGATCTGTTTGCGGCGAAGAATACGGATTGTTCATGCTATAGTTTTGTTGAACCAACCGGGGACAAAAGGCACAGCCATTTGCTTGCAGAATCGATCTATTTCCCTGATTTCAGGTACTTTGCCAATTCACCTGCAACTTGTTGTAATTCAGTCACGGCCAAGTCACACATCCTCGTGGCGCCCAACGCATTGAAGTGAGTATTATCCTGATTGCCATCGGGAAAACGATCGTATTCGCCAGGGCGACTCCAAACAAACAACGCTTCGGAACGTTCTGGCCCCAGTCGTTCGAGCAATCCCGCGGACTTGGCGGTCATATCCAGGAGCGGGAAATGATGCTGCGCCGCCAACTTGCGAACCGCATCGGGATAATCGCCGTGCGTCGATTGCAGTTTTCCTTCCGAGTCGAATCGGCGTCGCGCGACGGGCGTGGCCAAAATGGGACGACCGCCCTTCTCTTGTGCTTCCTGAGCAAAACGCAGCAAATTCGCAGTGTACGATTCGAACGGATCTGTATGCCGAGCCGCATCGGTTTTTTGGTCATTATGGCCGAATTGGATAATCACCCAGTCGCCCGCTTTGATTCGCTGCAGCACCACGTCCCAGCGGCCTTCGTCACGAAAGCTCTTAGAACTGCGGCCGTTCACGGCGTGGTTTTCAATTCGTACCGACGTATCAAAATACAGCGGCAGCAATTGCCCCCAACCTCGTTCCGGGTTTTCGGGAATCACTGGCTTATCCGCCATGGTCGAATCCCCAATCATAAAGACCGTAACGGAGTCTGCGGCATGCAGCGAGTTGCAACTAACAACGACCGACAACATCAAACCGCCGACGAGTTGCCAACGCCAGCGGGCGAATTCGGAAGGTTTCATTGTCGTTCCAATCTTTGTTTGAGGTCGGCGTCGGTGGACCAAAGGTCTTGATACGTACGAGGCGTCAGCCAAGTTTGTTTGGGCGAATTCGGGTCGATACCGTTGATGAAGTCTTCAATATTGGTGTAGCCGTCACCATTGGCATCAGCTGCGGCGTCTGAAGCTTCCTGTGGATCAAGCCCGTGCTGGACCTCCCAATCGTCTGGCAGGCCATCGGAATCGGCATCTGCATAGGACGAACCTTGGTACTCGGGATACCCGCCCACTTGCTGAATGTCGGTGATGATTCCCAACGAGACTTCGTGCACCATTTCTTCAATTCGTTCAGGTGGAAAATTCGGATTGGCTAGTTTTTCGGCAGCGTTTGGTTCTGCCTTGGCGGTAACACGTCCAGTTCGCACCATTTCGATCACTCGTTGGTCCACGGCATCTCGTCTAGGCAGTGTCGCGCCCGAATTGGCCAGCACTGTGTCGAAGGCTTGGCGAGCCGTTTCCAATTCTATGAACGCGTGTGGATACGGTTGATCAGATCGAATTTGCCGCAGGATTTCGTTCGCGTCACCAATTGAATCGACTTGGACGCCGCCGTCCCAATTGTTGGCGGACACCGCTTCGTTTCCTTCTATCACGTTTCCATCCACATACGCTTTGCCGTAATCATCCACCGGCGGACGAGCACGACGCGATTCCGGTTTCAAAAATCGATGCGCAATGGGTTGGTCCAGCGGCGTGATGGGCCCCGGCTTGAAGAAATTATTGATGATATTGTAAAAGCTGCGATGGTCGCCGCCATCGGTGGTGCGGTGCCGCCAATTGAACACCACATTGTTGGCAAACGTGAAATCATAGATCATGCCAACACTGGGATTCCGGCCCGTGTTGCAGGCCCACAAGTTGTGATGAAACGTACTGTTGTAACCGCCGATTGTGCTGCCAAACGCATGGTGATAGGTGTTTAAAGCTTCGCTAAAAATCGAAAACTGGATAGTGATATTTACTGTTGGAAGTTTTTGTTCCTTCGAACCGTCGGGCGGTTGATACATATGACGATACATCGACATGTTTTCATCCAGTCCCCAGCTGGCCGAAACATGATCGATCATAATATTGCCGATGGGATTTCCGCCGAACGAATCGTTTCGATCGCCCACCCACGTCGCTCCTCGGCGAAATCGCATGTAGCGAATGATCACGTCGTGAGTATCAATTTCCACTGTATTGCCAGCAATGCAAACGCCGTCGCCTGGGGCCGTATTGCCCGCGATAGTAATGTAGGGCGCGCGAATGCGAATGCGTTCCTTCAATTCGATGATTCCGGCCACGTTAAACACAACAATTCTGGGACCGCCTGCTTCCAATGCTTCGCGAAAGCTGCCGGGTCCGCGATCGTGCAAGTTCGTTACGACAAACACCTTGCCGCCTCGTCCTCCAAAACTGTACATGCCTCCACCCTGCGCACCCGGAAACGCCGGAATGTCAGCCTGCGGCAAATCGTCCGGATGATCGGCATCCGGAATATACGGTTTTCCTAGATCAGCCCATTCTTCAATCACCGGCAGGGCTTCTTCCCACGCGGCATCTGAATTTTGTTGCATCAATTGGTTTAACCGTTCTGCTTCCGCTGAATCCGCCTTGGACACTCGAGGATACTGCGCCTCACCGCGCTGAACGCATGTTGTCAGTGCAATTATCAGGACGACGGCGTTGAATGGGAACACGTTGGTCGAATTCATCACTAATTGACTCGCTTTCAGACGTTACCGCCACAAATTTTTCCGCCTGAAGGCGGGACTACGAACGAAGGATTTTAGCTGGATTTACGCAAGAAAACACGCGATGACGCATCCTACTACGGATCTCGAACAGTTTGGCAGCGGTCCATGCGTTGTGCAAAGTCACGCAGGAACTCGATTCGCCAACGATTCACGCTTTTCGCACCTGGATGAACACCTTCAGCCATTTCTGGAGCGGGATCATCAATCCACCATTGCGGATGACGCTTTGATTTCTTTGATGTACGGGCCAATGACGGAGGCACGGCCACAACGGAACCTTGAACGCCGTGCAGCGCCGCGTGATTGCTCTGTACTGAATATTCCCAGCATTTGACATCGCGCGGAGCAAAACGAAACCGCAATGCGTTTCCTTCGTCGTGAGCATGCGAGTCTGGCCGGCTTCCTGCAAACACGATTTTTGCGAAATGTTGACTAGTGTAGCCGGCTGGCTTCGGTACAACAAATTCGGTAACTCCAAACACTTCCACTTCACGATTGGCGATAGCCACTTGATCGAAGATCGTTTTGCGTTGATCCCAAATTGGCACGAATTGCCCGCCCCAGCTGGGACGCATCGGATCCGTAGAATCGCCTAGCAACAACCGAGCGACCGATGGAGTGTCACCCATTTTCAGATCGCTCTTGGCCTGGCAAAAACACTGGCCCAACGCGCCGTGTCCCGCCACGTGCTGGCGGACAAATGCTTGGTTTTCCCATTCGCGCGTTTGATCGCCACCCACAAACCAACCGCGATACGTGGCATTCGCTTCAATCATCCACAATCCAGGATGATGCTGTTCAATATAGTTGTACGCATCAACACTCCATTTCTTGTTCGGCCCGCCAATCCAGTAAACTCGCAATCGAGGCAAGATTTCCGGAGCATCGTGCAATGCTTGTGCAAGGTCTTCTAAGCCGCCCCAAACCAGTACGTGTAACGGTCGCTGGTCGTCTGTGCTGGCGCATTCGACAATCCAGCGAGAACCTTCTGTCGAATCCGCTATGCCTGACGCGCCTGGTGTTTCCGTCGCACCTTGCTTGCAAATCTTTCGCAACGAATCCGGAGCGGGATAGTTCGAAGAATGCGATTTTAGATTCGGATAGTCGGCCTCGTACGCGTCAATGACGTCCAGAATGTGATGCTTTCGCCCCGGACCGTAGGGTGAAGAAACGAGGCCTTCCAAATCGAATAAATCGGCATAGACCAGCAAGTGCACCATCGATTGGATGTCGTCCGGGTCGGTGCCGCCAATGTCCGTCGACACTAACACTCGATGCCGTACGCCTGTCAATGCTCCATCATCAGCAATCACCGCCGCTTGTATCACAAGCGAAACAAAAGCGACTCGTCCAGCCAATCCCGATCCAAACAACCGCACCGCTCCGTTACTCCTTCTCTTGGCAATTCACACCCGTCGATCGAAACCAACCGCCAAAATCTCGGTTTTACCACAACAACCGGTTTCCAATTGCTTTGCACTAACCTAACATAAAACCAAGGAATGCAGATATTCTAAGACAATTCCGTCGCAAACCGACACTTTTCTTGCGCCACCTTCGTTCTTTTGACTAATTCGAGTCCGTTGCCATGAAGCAATTCAACGACGACCGCCCTCGTTTCGCACCATACGGGTTTTCGTGCGAACTATGGAAGCCACAGATGATGGCTCGCGCGGACCAACATGACGAAGTCGAATTGAATTATCTGACGGAAGGTTCATTAACGTATTTGATGGGCGGTCGCCGCGTGACCATACCGGCTCGGCGATTAGCGGCTTTTTGGGCAACCGTACCGCATCAGATTGTGGACTACGAAGGTAGCGCGCCGTACTACGTGGCAACCATTCCTTTTGCATGGTTTCTGCAATGGGGCGTGCCAAGCCGATTACATATGCGAGTGGTCCAATGGGAAATTGTGCTTGATCCGTTGCCTCCCGAATCGATTCGCGAACGGTTCATGTTCGAACAATGGATCCGGGATGTAGAAAATCAGGATTTGGCTCCGGCCGTTGCCTTGGAAATTCAAGCTCGCTTGCTCCGTCTGGCTCACCATTTGACCGACGAACACTCGACGGCCGAAGCACATTGTTCGTCGCAAGCAATCACACACGGCAAAGCGGAACAAATGGCTTGCCTGATTTCTCGTTCCTACCAACGCAAGCTAACGGTACCGGAAATTGCTGCCGATGTGGAACTGCATCCCGACTATGCGGCGACGCTATTTCGCAAGACCTTTGGCATGACAATCGTCACGTTCATTACGCGGCACAGAATTGCACACGCGCAAAGGTTGTTGCTTTCCACGGACGAACAAATTATCAAAATTGCGTCTGAATCAGGCTTCGATTCTCTGTCACGATTCAATCGAGCGTTCAAACAAATGACGGGCCTCACGCCGCGAGAATACCGTTCGTCGCACCGCTAACGAGGCGTCTACGTTCGAGGTAGCAGGTCGGAATCGGCCAGCCAGTCGGATTCCAGCTCTGCATCGTCAACTTCGACCAGCACATCCGGATTGTAGATGTAGTTCGCTCCGTGCTGCGACATTACTTCGGCCAACGGGCCCGCAGCATCCAGCTTGTCTTGCGAAATCGCTCCGAACACAAACGCTCGATCGTGACGACTGAAATCACTGAAATACGTATCGACCGACTCGAACAAAGAGACTTTCGCGTAATAGCCGTCGCCAAAAATCCTCGCGGACACGTCGTTGACGGCCAGAGTATCGGCTTGGTCGGTATCGTACAGAATCGCCTTATCGACGCCACCGGCATTGGCCACCGCGTACACTCGGTAAAACCCGTGCGCGGCATGATCGTAGCCTTGACCGTACATCCGAGCTTCCTTGTCGAGTGACACGAATGTGTCATCACCCAATGTATCCGTAAAGTACGCTCGATCATCACCGCCTTGCGAAGAAAATCCATCCACCGAATCAAAGCCAATGGCCTTCAGCGAATAAGCCGAATTGTAGAGCGCCGCTTCGTTTCCATTAGTCACAAACGTGTCATCCAGCAGTGAATCATACAGATAGGCAGTATCCATTCCGTCCGAAGCGGTCGCCGTCACATGATCAAAGTAATGTACCTGGTGCGAATATCCCGTTCCCGTCAATCCGCTTCTAGATGGCGACGCCACGTACACATCGTCGCCGGCGGTATCGAACAGGACCGCAGAATCTTTTCCGCCAGCCAACGCATAGGCATCCACCGACTCGAATCCAATGGCCGTCCGCCGAGCCGCCGCGTAGGTCGCTTGAATCTCGCCGACCGTCAATTCGAACCGATCGTCACCGGACGAATCCCAGATCTGCGCAACGTCATGACCACCTTGGTTCGCATCGGCAATCACTTCGGCAAATCCAGAAACGAAGTTATAGACGTGATGATTAAATAACCGAGCGTTCTTGTCGTTGGCGCGCAGCGTGTCATCCGAGTTCGAACCGACCAATCGAGCTTGATCGGCGCCGCCTGCAGTAGAATATACGTACGATCGATGAAAGCCCAAAGCCTGATTCAGCACATCGTTGCTGGTCAAGCGAACCGTGTTTTCGTCCGCATAAACTTGATCATCTTCTGGCGTATCGTAAATGAACGCTCGATCAAATCCTCCACCAGCGTCCACCGTGATCTCTTCGGTGTGAAATGCGCGGAACATGAACCCGGGGCTCAGGAACTTCATGCTGCCGGCTCGCAGATCCACCTGTTCCACCAGCGAAGTTCCTACCACGGTCACGTGATCATGTCCGCCTCGACCGACAAATTTAAAGTCGTAGATTTCTGAAGTGTCCAACTGCGTGACTTGTCCGTTCAGTCGAATCCAATAGCCATCCGTACTGGCGATGAATTCGATCACATCGTCCGCCTCCGTTCCTTCGAATGTGATCTCCGCCGTGAACAGACTCGCGAATTCATACTGTAGGCGTTCGGAAAAATCATATCCGATGCCTTGATCCCCTTGGATCAACTGAATCTGCTGGAACGAATCATCCGCTCGCACGCCGTTCCGATCCTGCTGACCGCCCTGCCCTGCAAACGTGCCCACGTTGTTGCGACCGCTAGAAAGACCATCTGGTTGTGTCTCCTGAATCTGGTACGTTCCAGCAGGCAATTCCGCAAACAAATAGTGGCCGCTGTCATCTGTCTTGGTCTCGCGAACGACGGCATTGCCATCCACGTCGAAACCGCTCAGCCGCACAGAAATGCCGGGCAGCGCCGTGTCGTCTGATTCGAAGACGCCGTCCCAATCGTTGTCCAGATAGACTGAACCGCTAAGCGCATTCAGCTGCCACATGCCAAAATCATTGTGCTGCGCGATATCTCCCGCACCCAGCGATATGTGCTCTACGAGCCCGTCACCAACGCTTCCGCCGCCGGAACCGGCTGACGCCAGTACGTGTTGCAAGCCCGATACGGAATCTACCGAAATCTGATATTCGCCGGGACGAAGTCCAGCGAATTCGTAGAAGCCGAATGCGTCGGTTTGCGTGTCGAACTGAACCGCTTGACCCAAGTCATCGGTCCCGGAAATTTCCACAATGACATTCGTCACACCTAGATCTTGTTCGTCCAAAAGTCGGTCTGCGTTTTGATCGAGGAAAACAAAGCCAGAAATCTTTGCCGGAGCGTATTCGTTGAAATCATAGCCGGTGAAGTTTCCGCCTGCGGCAGGAATTCGAATGGCGGAAATTGCAGTATCGGCAGCAACACCACCTGCGGTTCCCACTGCGGTTCCGGCGTTCAACACTTGAGGAGGCTGTTGCTGAGAAAGTTGATATGTGCCCGCCGCAAGGCCACTGAAGCCGTAGTTGCCGTCAACGTCCGTTTCCACAGAACGTTCAACGGTTCCCCCTGCGTCTGTGATGCCGGTCAGCGTCACCGTGTTGTTGAAAGCCAATCCGCCTAACAGTCCGTCGTCCGTATCGCCATAGATTTTGATGCGTCCGGAAAGACTACCTAACGACACGCCGTCGATTTGGACTGTCACCCATTGTGTATCGAAGTGACCATCGCCGTCGTCCATGATGTAACTGATCGATTCGACGGCTGATTGTCCAAATTCCAAATCACCGTACGCGCCGTTGGGTTCGAACTGGAACAAACCGTCGTTGTGCACCGTCACGACAGCTCCGGAGTCTAACGTTAGTGTGTGCGATCCGTCGAATGCAACGCCGTTGACGGCAGCAACACTTGCGATCGTCTGAGGCTGCCAATCATTGTCATTGGCCAAGAGATTACCGACCACCGACGTGACTTCCGAAGCGTAAAACACATCGGCTGCGGCGGACAAAGGAAACAAACGGACTCCATCCAACAGGTTGCCGACCGTTGTGTTGCCGCTGGCGGTGGCCACGGCTTCAAACGACAATTGCACCGATGTCGCATTGTTCGGAACAGCCAAGGCTTCCTCATAGAACGACCATTCGCTGGCTGGCGAATGGTACTGCTTGGCAAACAAAACCTCGCCGCTAGCCACATCCATCGCAGTCACTTGCATGGTGTCCGTCCCCGACCGTCCGCGATGAAAAAATTCGAACGCCAACGTGCTGTTGGGATGCACGTCGATTATCTGATACAGCGTCGATTGCTGTTCTGCGTTGAGTTCGGCGAATTGCCGTCCTTCGGCTGCGGTAACACCTGAAAAACCAGATTGCCACAATTCAATCTTGTGGTCGGTTGCGGTTGTGTGCCAGCCCGGAACATCTTCGTCCAAATAAGTGACCGACTTGACATTCGAGTTAAACCAGACATTCAGCGGCACCGGCGATTTGTCATCGATATTGGGCTGTTCGAAGCTTCCGTTGATCAATTGAAATTGTTGAGCTGCTGCGGCTACTTGAATCACAGACCGTTGCACAACGCTATCCAGCGAACCATCGTTGACATAAATCGCAAAGCTACGGTTGCCCTGCGTTGGACGCTCGGCGGAATGTTGATACTCAATTTTGCGAAGTAGGTTTTGGACAACGCTCAACTGCATTTCGGATGCGGAATCGACATTATGAATAGCGAGCTGACCGCTGATTGCCTCGAACTCCACATTCAGCTGGAGCGAACCAAACGAGACCGTTTGCTGCGAATCGCGACCAAGCGTAATAGACGTATCGCCGATTCGCAACTGTTCTTCATCGCCATCTCGAATGCCGTCAACTTGCACCGTGAACATTGCCAGATGCGTGTCATCTTCGTCTGAAACCTGCGCATCGACATCAGCAATACGCACCCATTCCCGAGAATTGGCGACAACCGTGAACTTGCCGTCGTGCGACTGATTTTGATCAGGATCCAGCTGGACTACCGGAGCGGCATTCAAGTGAATGTGTGCCGTTGCCGACACCTGATACTCCGCATCCGCCACCAGATAAACAAAGCTACCGGGCGACGCACTGCCATCATAGCTAGCCGGGGCATCGTAACGCAGTGATTGTAATGTTTCGATGTCTATGATATCATTCAACGTCACTGCAGTGCCGTCAGCAAAGCGCAGTTGACCTAGCGTTGGCAATGACGCCACGGAAACCATAAGGTCATCGCCGTCAGGGTCCGACGGCGCAGGAAGGTTCAGCAAGTTATTCAACGAACCGACGTCAAATTGAAACGAACTGTCCAGTGCCAGTGGCGCGAGATTGACGGCCGATGTATGAAAACTGAGTCCATCCAGCGTGGTTGCTCGAGGAGCCTTGCCGACGTAGCTGCGTTCGCCCGAAGCTACGTTGAATTCGTACAGACTACCGTTGTCCGCCAGAAAAACGCGTCCATCTACGTCACTGAATGCGGCCCCGTAAGCAATTTCACGTTCGACTGCAGCTCCAATTTTGGCGACTAGGCCTGCATCCGGACCGCTACTTAAATCAATCGAAACAAAGTGGCCCGTCTGTCGTCCCTTACTATTCACGCCGTAGAATAGTCCCGTCGGTTCGTGAAAAGTAAAGTCGGGCAGATCGGTTAAGCGATCGCTCAATTCAATCGTTCGAACCACTTGCAATTGCTCTACGTCGATCCCAATGATTTCACGTGGCCGAGCACCGCTCCAGGCGTACAGCAGACCGTCCGGCCCAAAATCGCCAGCGGTGTAGGTCGCGTTTGGCATTCCGGCTACCGATCCAACCACTTCGACAGCGCCATTGGCACCGATGCGGACAACTTGGTTCGAATTCGCTTCCAACGCATAGGCATAGCCATCGGCGGACCGGATACCAGCGGCTTCCAATCGCAAACCCGATGCTTCACCCAGATTGGCGAACTCGCCGGAAGAGATATCCATTTGCGCCAGTTGACCCGCTTGCGGTCGGTCATGCAGCACCAACAACGGCGTTGATTGGTCAAACGGCAACAACGAAGTGGATGTCAATAACGCCTTCGTTTCGAGTTGCTCGATCGAGTATTGTCGCGTGTTTCCAGGCTTCTTGCGTTTGGTCACGGGCTTCATTGGCTGTCTCTTCTTCATAGTCGTGAGGGCGCATCTTCAGTCGACATTGCACACAATGCTCCGCAGCCACGTTGTGCACACGCTGTGCCGCGTGCGATACCAACCGGCTCGGAAGCAATCTGCACATGAAACCTAGCTTTTTTTGCAGCGGCTGATTTTTCACCTATCCGGGCCATGTAAATTGTTCCGGCACCAAATACATGACGCGTAACAATGTCATTGCGTCCCGATTCTTGCCTAAACGCGTCTATTCCCACTAGAATTGCTCGGACCTGTGGCGAAGACACATTCAGGATAGGCAGCTAGATGAATCGAATATCGAGAAGAATAGAACAACTCGAGTCGCGGTGGTTGTTTTCAGGCGACCGCATTTGCGATCCCGATTGCAGCATTGCGTTCGTCGGAGACTTTTCGAATGGCACCAGCGCAACGGACGCGTCGCTGATTTCGCACCTTCGCGCCCAAGAATTTAATGTCCTGGAAATTGACGATAGCCAAACCACAACGATTAATCCGACCGACGTTGATCTGATATTCATTTCCGAATCCGTGTCGTCTGGCCGAGTGGGTGCGAGCTGGCGAGATACAAACGTTCCAATGATTGTGTCAGAACCTTGGCTGTATGATGACTACGGACTGACGGAACCGGCTGAACTCAATTTTGGCAGTGATATTGCTGCGGATATCAATATTGTCACGCCGAATCACCCGGTCGTTGACGGCTTTTCTGTATCAACCGTGCCGCTCAATTCACAGGCAGGACGAATCGGTTGGGGAGTCGCACCAGCAACTGCCACCGTGATTGCGACGCTGGCCAATGATCCAGACAAAGACGTTTGGTTTGCGTTCAAGCCAGGCGACACGTTAGCGAACGGATTGGCATCGCCGCACTATCGCTTGGCCGTTTCCCTTTGGACTCCGCTGACTGCAGCTTCGCAACAATTGTTAGACAATTCGTTGGATTGGATCCTATCCGCCTCTACCGGCAGCATCGAATTCGCAGAACATCCGCCATCGATTTTGACCGTAGACCAATCGATTCGCTATTCGTTGAATCTATCAGAACCGCCTGCGTCGCCGGTGACGATTCACTTGCAAGTGGACGCAAGTCTAACTGTTTTCCCGGCCAGCCTTGAGTTCACGTCAAGCAACTGGTCGGTGCCCCAGCCCATTCAGATTGCGGTGGCATCCATGACACCTGCCCAACCGCCCGCAGAAGCAGTGATTCGTCATCAAGTGCAAACGACGGACGAGCATTTTGCACAAGCCACGGTGGAAGACATCCGTCTGACCATTATCAAACCAACGTCCGACCTGGTTCGCATTATCGAATCAAACGGTGAAACGCTGGTACGAGAACGCTTTGAAAATGATTCGTATTCCGTAGTACTCAATGAACGACCAACTGCAGCCGTGACAATCCAGATGATCGGCGATGCGGAAGTAGCGGTATCTCGTTCGTCCCTTACGTTCACTCGCGCCAACTGGAACGTGCCGCAAACGGTTGCGGTGTCAGCCATTGCCGACAACCAGATTGAAGGCTCTCACCTGGGCACGATCCAACATCAAGTGCAATCGGCCGATCCCACGTTTGACGGGTTACAGATCCAAGATGTGCGAGTTCGCATTGAACCGATTCGCATGGTATTTGTAGGTGATTCGATCACGCAGGGTGACCATCGGTTCACTGGCTTTCGGTATCTCTTGTGGAGGCGATTGATTGACGAAGCAGTGGAATTCGACTTTGTTGGAACTCAAACGACTACGTTTGGTGCCCGACGAGAATTCGCGACGTATCAAGGTCTTACTTTTGATCCAGACCACGAAGCCTATTGGGGACTTTCTGCCAATGCCATTCGAGACCTCGTGGCCGAGTCTCGAGCTTTCTTTGACGCTGATGTGGCGATTGTGCATCTGGGCAGCAACGACTTGCTAGATCGTTTTTCCGTGGAATCGACACTGGAAGATGTGCGTCAAACGCTGGAATTGCTCCGCGAAGACAATCCGCAGATGGAAATCTTCCTAGCTCAGCTAATTCCGACCGCTCGAGACACCAACGCGCTGATTGATCAGTTTAATCGCGAATTACCTGCACAAGTGGCGGAATGGCAACAATCGACATCGCCCATCTATGTGGTGGACCAGTACACCGACATGAATGCCATCCAGGATTTATCCGACGGCGTTCATCCGAACGACACCGGCGAAGTCAAAATGACCAATCGCTGGTTTGATGCACTTACACAGCGGCTTGCAGAAGCCCCGCCAACGCTGCAAGCATTCGTGGCCCAATCACGCACAAACAAGCTTGGCTCGACCGTGCTGGTGGTGCAACTACAGTTGTCTCGGCCATCCACCAGTGAAGTACAGCTTCAATATCAATCTGGAAATAGCGAATACATGATCGCTAGGCCGGTGCAATTTGATGCGTCGAATCAGATCATTCGAGTGCGACTGCATCCAGCTCTCATTAATCGACCGAGACCTATGACTGTGCGGTTCGTCACTTCGTCCGAAGATCAAGATTTTGACCAATTGGAAGCGTCAATTCACGTGCCGCTTTCACTCCCCCGCACAGACGGGAGCGAACGACGCTGATAGTTGCATCATGACATCGCAGATTCCACGAAGATTCCATTTGCACGCTCCGGTCATCCGAGTGGTTCTTGATTCGAATCTGGATCAATTGATGAATAGACGATGAATCTTTCCCAGCGGGCGGTTTAAGGAAATCTTGCGAGTCGATACATTCGCGTCTGAGAAAGCGAGCAACTGAGTAGGTTGCTTGCGCATTGCGTCACCATATCGATCGAGGACATTTGCAAATGAAGTTTTCAGTGACGACGTTAATCGCCTGCGTGGTGGCGATTGGCTCCACGGCGTTTGGCCAAATTGCTTGGGAAGATTTTGACGGAGGCGCAACGAACTTGCTCTCCAGTTCCGTCCCTACTATTGATGGAGGTGGCGGAGACACGTTTGCAGTGGGAGCCTTAGCGGCTTGGCCCACCACCGGAAACACTCCGTTTGCTTTGGCAGACAATTCCGTCGGAGATGTCGGTGACACAACGGCTTTCGAAGGTGATACGGAAGGCGTTTTTGGCGTCAATGCCGATTTCAGTAACATGTTTCTTGGCATCAGCGACACGCGAGACGACGGAGAAAATTTCACGGGCGACGTCACCGCCACCTGGACGTTTGACGTGGCAGGCTATTCCGACCTGTCGTTGAGTATCGACCTCGGTTCCATGGAAGGCAGCAATTTCGGCTATAACGACGCCACCAGCCTTTTGTTTTCTGCCAGCTTGGATGGCGGAGCCACACAGACTGCCATCCACGTGATACCGGACACGTCGGGAAATGCGTTTAGCTACCGCCCGCTCGATGATGGCGTTGTGGTCACGGAAGAAGCGGCTTTGATTGCCACGGGAAACAATCCCGTCATCAAGACTTTCGCGGACAGCGGACTGACGACAACGGACACGTACTTGGACAAATCGGTAGTAAGCGGCGAGTTTGCCGGACAGCTTGATTCGTTCACAACCGCCTTGAACGGCACAGGAAATCAACTGACGCTGATGCTGACCGCTAACGTTCCATTCGAGGCTGTGGCCATCGACAACATTCGCATCAACGGCGTACCTGAGCCTTCAGCCAGCCTTATGAGTGTGTTAGGCATCTTAGGTGTCATGATGGCCAGGCGACGTGGCAAAGAATAACGCTCATTCGCACATCAAGATTGCATAGCCAAGACAAGCAAGCAAGGCGAACGAGCAGGACACTCTGGTTCGCCTTCTTTATTAGCATCAGCAACGCTGACAAACGACTGATGGGACCAGAATCCATTTAGCGTCATGCGGTGGTCTTTGGTGCAAGGAAAAGAGTGGTTATATAACGCAAAGACGCGAAGGCGCAAGGACGCAAAGGGAGATGCGCGCGAATTAACAATGTTTTCTTTGCGCCTCTGCGTTTCCTACAAATCATTCACGACACAATGGATTCCGTCTTTGACCAGCGATTCGCCAAAGTTGATGACCAAACCGAGTTTGAGGTTCTTCAATCTCAGGTAGGTAAGCAGTTGAGTAGCAAAGATTGGGTTGTATTGTGTAACGGCTTTGCATTCGATGATGACGAGGTCGGGAGAGGGCAAGACACTTAGTGCTCGACGCATCTCGGTTGGGGCCGAAGGCGCGGCGGGTGGTGTGCAGAAAGTTCACCAGTTTGCAGCCGTCGCTACCCGATCAGCTGCCCCAGGAAATTTTGCTTGGCCATGCCACTTAGCGTAACGCGATGGCTTGCTGCAACGGACGAAGGATATTCTCAATCACATAATCGTCCATCATTTCTTGGCCTAGCGACATCAGTTGAGCCGCCACATCCGCCAGAGTTTCATTGGCTTCCAGACCGCCGAATCTTCGCACCGTGACATAGACGCTGATCTGTTCTTCGGGAAAATCACCCGTACGCACGTGGTACGCGGTGGTGCGAGGTTCGATGCTGAGTCGGAACTGCGTTTTGCAGTCGGGATCCAGCGCAACCTGCAAGCTTGGTTCGTACGCCACCGCGCTGGCTCCGGGAATTTCTAGCAGACGTTCAAAGGCCGGCGTAATCCCCAGAGCTTCGGCAATCAATTGATTTTGGTTGCCGCGATAGGTGTAATCAAAACCCATCATCAAGTTTACCGATTCACATTCCAGCGAACTGACGCCAAGATAGTAAGGAGCCAATTCGGCCACACACTGATGCAAACTGGCAGCGTCTTGCATTGCATCAGGATTGACATGCCCAGTACAGATCCGCTTGGGTTCTAAGGTAGCCCAGCGATATTGATTTCGCTCTTTCTCTTCTTCCAGGACGTACTCGCCATGTTCGCGTCCGAAGAAATTTCGCATGGCCGGAAAGCGATGCTGCAACTGTTCAAAGTACCGAAGAACCGTTTCTCGCTGATTTGACAGTTCCAATTCCGTATTAATTGTCAGATTCACGTAGAAGTCGTCACAAAAGGTGCCGTAGCGAGCCATGTAGTCTCCTCTCTTTTCTTGCCACTTCTAAGAGTGCAACGTCCGTGTGCAAACGCCACCGAGATGTGGTCTGGTCCGACAGTGCCGAACTCCGCGGCCAGGGCCCCGCCTTCGCCTTCTGAAGTTGGTTTGTAAAAGCGCAACTTCCGACCAAAGCTTGGCTATCGGTCCCCGCAGCCTATTCCATCTTAGGTCGCGTCCAGGGGATTTGCTACCGTCTGTCTTGGTCGCTATGATCAGATTCGTTCGATTCACACAGAAACCGCCCCAATTGCCAACGGGAATGACAATTATGTGGTATTCCCTTTTTCAAACGAAATTCGGCTGGTTCGGACTAAAATGGTCGAACTCAGGATTGGTTCGTTTAACATTTGGCCACAGTACCCAACGCCAATGTTCCGACCAACTTTCCTTGGAGCAAGCTCAGGCCGACAACCATTCAGCCGAATACTCCCAACTGTCCGAACAACTGCAAGCCTACGCGGAAGGTGTGGCCGTTGATTTTGCTGATACGACATTGGACTTGCGAACCATGACGCCGTTTCGTTTGCGAGCGACCAAGGCATGTCGCAACGTACTGTATGGTCAAACAATCTCGTACGCCGAATTGGCTCGACGCGCCGGTTCGCCCCAGGCCGCTCGTGCCGCCGGCAACGTCATGTCCAAGAATCCCATTGCCATCATTGTGCCGTGTCATCGCATTATCGGTTCCGCCAATTCGCTAGGTGGTTTTTCCGCGCCGGACGGCATTCGCATGAAACGCCGCCTGTTGGACATGGAAGCAGGCGAACGAGTGTTTACCTGATCAGTTTCCAGCAACGGTGGATTCGCTTGTTACGGAAATCTTCTGGAATCGTTTGCCGAGTAATCTCGATGATCTGGCTGTATTGCAACGCGGGTTCGTCCAATTTGAAACGGCGGAAGTTGTTCGAAAAATAGACGACACCGCTGGGCGCGACATGGTTGGCCAATTGATTCAACAGTTCCACGTGATCGCGCTGCACGTCCCAAACGTTATCTTCGCCCTTACGATTGGAAAACGTCGGCGGATCCACTACCACTAAATCGTACTGATGGAAGCTACTCAGATTCAATAAGAACGGTTGAACGTCCTCTGCGCAAAACGCATACGATTCGACAGACAAGCCGTTGACTTGAAAATTCCGTTTAGCCCATTCAATATAGGCTTCTGATCGATCCACAGTGGTGACGCTTGCCGCACCGCCCGCCGCCGCATAAACGCTGAACGCTCCGGTATAGGCAAACAGATTGAGCACTCGTTTCCCAGCGGCTGCTTGGCGAACCATCTGTCGCGTCTGGCGATGGTCCAAGAACAATCCGGTATCCACGTAGTCTGACAAATTGACGACGAACTTTAGATCGTTTTCGCGAACCACCAACTCAAACTGCGAATGCGCCATACGCTGATGTTGACGTTTTCCTTTCTGTCGCAACCGGCGCTTCAAGAATACTCGTTCCGCCGCAACGTCCAACGTTTGGCTCGCCGTCTTGGCCATCAAGTCCAGCCACGCTTCGTGCTGACCGGCAATTCGATCATGAGGACGTTCATATTCGGTCAAATGCAACGCATCTTCGTAACGATCAACAACCAGTGGTATTTCCGGGATGTCTCGATCATAGATTCGATAACAATGAATGCCTCGACTTGGCCAGCGACGCAAATGTTTTGATCGCTTCCGCAATCTGGCCGCAAACAGTTCGGCTTGTTCGTTTGCCTTTTCTGGCAGTCCGCCAAAAACCGGAGTTGATGTTGGCACGTTCGTTGGTGCCGAGGAAGAACGGCCTGCTGTCGCTGGAGCAACTTGCACTGTGTTGGCTGTCAGCTGCGGTGGCTTCGGGCCCAAGTATTGATAGAACGTGCATTCGGTACGACCATTGTAGAGTTTTCTGCGGCGAGTTGCTTCCTTCTGAACCACTCGCTCAAAACTTGGGTGAGCCGTCAAAATAAAGTGCGACCAAGTGGGCAAGCGTCGCAACACATCGGGTAGCGAACCATACAGATCACGTTGCTCGGCCGAAGCGGGCGTCTTGAATTCCGGATGAGTAATAACGCAACCGTATTCACGAGAACTCTGCAGCGAATCAAACGTTTGACATTGAAAATGCACAACGTCTTGCACGTCGGCGGCCACCGCATGCTGTTGAGCTTGCCGAATCACGTTGGGATTGGAATCCAATCCGATCAGCCGATGCGACAGCGGTGACTTTGGCGATTGCCGAGCTTCCGCTTTGACCTCCTGCCAAGCGCGATGATCGTAGAACGGCCAAGCTTCAAAAGCGAACGAACGTTGACAGCCGGGCGCAATATTTTGGCCAATCAAGGCCGCTTCGATGGGAATGATCCCCTGCCCTGCAAACGGATCCAGCAGCGGACGATCAGCATTCCACACACTCAATAAGATCAAACCAGCCGCTAAAGTTTCTGGCATGACCGACCATTTGGTACGTTCGCGATAACCGCGATGTCGCAAACCGGCACCCGACGTGTCCAATAGCAAAACGGCGTGGTCATTTTGCAGCCACACCGTCACGTGAAAAGGAGCTCCGGATTCGGCAAGCGTAGCGGTACGATAGCGGTGCTGCAGGGTATCGACC
>JAGQOZ010000129.1 GCA_020426955.1 Planctomycetales bacterium | reverse complement strand
CTTGCTCAATCGTCGGGGTAAAGTTCCTGTCGGCAAGTAACACCCAAACGGTTAGTGAGTGACAACCAAACGATCCACACCCAAACGGTTACTATCGAATTTAGAAACCATGAAGTGAACGAAGGGAAGACACGAGAAAACCAAAGCAGGAATCACAACCTTCGTGCTTCTTTGCGTCCTTCGCGGTGCGACGAATCTCACCAAGAAGAGCCCTGAGGGCCATCCATAAAAGGAGCTATGACGGCACGACGGAGCGTGCCTGCTACTTTTGACGGGCTAGTTTTTTGAAAAAAATCTTTATCAGATTCCGATCTGACGCTTTTGGGCACACGTAAATAGTGCAGCGCTAGATGTCTCGGTTCAGATTGCCCTTGCGACGTGATTCGGCCAAAGCTAAAGTTCGCCCACTCGAAAAAGTTTGTTCTTTTGACTTGGCAACATTTATGGTTGGTGGTTCGCAACAAGACCGACAATTTGCTGCACTTCGCTGGCAGGTCCTGCTGCTTGGCGTGTTGCTGTTGGTTGGCTGCGCGCAACCACCCTATGCCGCAAACGCTCCGGGAGCTTACCCAGGTTACGGAGCGGCGCCCAATTCCAATCCGTCGCTGGCCAACCGGTCTCGTTTTTGGCCTGACATGCGAGGCCTGTACGAACGGGCTCAGACACAAGAAAAACTGGCAGCCGAACAGCAAACCGAATTAGCGAGACTCCGAGACGTCCAGCAAAAGTACGACGAATTGCTGGCAGCGATGGAACAGAAAAGCAAAGACGAAGCGGCCGCCAAACTTCAGCAGCAATATCAATATGACGCGCAGTTAGCCGAAAAAGCTCGAAACGCCATCGGCCGATATTCCGAACTAGACGAACGCGCCAAGGGATTGGATTCGGACAATCGAGATCTATTGAGCCGAATGGCCAAGACGCAACAAGAATATCAGCGGATTACTCGAGAAAACGAACTACTTAAACAACAGCTTCGTGATACTGTTGGGCAATTGACCGCGCAGCAACAAGCAAATCAAATGCAGACTCGTGAAGTTCAGGCTCTGCAAGCTTCCATGCGAAAACGAGGCGGTGCGGGAATCCGAGCGAACAACAGTTTGCGGCGTTCGTTAACGGCGGTTACCGTACGCGGACTGGACATTCGTCAGGACGGAGAATTGGTGAAGATTGTTTTGCCAACGGATCGACTTTTTTCGCCCGGCACCGCGCAATTGATTCCAGGCGCCGAAGGCATTCTGGACCAAGTGGCGGACGTCTTGTTGGCCAACTATCCAAAGCAAATCATTGGAGTAGAATCGCACGCCGATTCGTCGCCCGTGGCCAGTACCTTATGGCGTAGTCATCACCAAATGACGGCCGCGCAGTCTATGGCCATATTTGAACAGCTAAGTGTTCGACATCGTCTGTTGCCGGACCAGTTGTTTGTTTTGGGACATGGCCAAAACTATCCCATCGCGTCCAATGCCACGCCGGCCGGACAGACGCAAAATCGCCGAGTGGAAATTGTGGTGTATCCGGAAACGTACGGGAATCGGTAGCGAAACCTCGTTGTTTCGTTTCCAACCCTTGGCGAACTGATTTCCGCAACCCCTGCCGAGTTCTTTGCGATGGCGGTATACTTTCTTCCGAACCTATCGCTTGCCCCACGGTCATTTGGGTGTCAAACGATATGCCTCCTTCGTTCTCTGCATGCTAACCGTGGATACAAATTTTGAATCATGATTGCGATAATTGACTACCAAATGGGCAACCTTCGTAGTGTGCAAAAGGGGTTCGAAAAGGTTGGTGCGCAAGCCATGATCACATCCGACGCGAACCAGATAGCCGAAGCAGACAAGGTTGTCTTGCCGGGTGTGGGTGCGTTTGAGGACGCCATCAGCGAATTACGTCGCCGAGCATTAGTGGATGTCATTCAAGATTCTATTTCGCAAGGAAAACCATTTCTGGGAATCTGCTTGGGCCTGCAGATGTTGTTCGACCGAAGTTACGAAGGCGGAACGCACGCCGGCTTGGGAATCATCCCAGGCGAAGTGGTTCGCTTTGATTTGCCGGCAGAATACAAAGTGCCGCACATGGGCTGGAATCAAGCCAAGTTTTGCCAACCTTCAAGACTACTGACCGGCATCAACGAAGGGACGTATTTCTATTTTGTTCATTCGTACTATGTGGTGCCCGAAGCGCGAGACGTGATTGCCATTGAGTCAGAATATGGCCAGCCGTTTTGCGCGATGATTCAGCGAGACAATCTGTTCGCCACGCAATTTCATCCAGAAAAAAGCCAACAGGCTGGCCTGCGTTTGCTGCAGAATTTTGCCCAGCTATAGACGCTAGAGCGACCGGTCCCGGGAGCTGATAGCCGTTGGCTGATTAGTGACGATACTTGCTTGCAACTCTCGCAGAGAAAGGAATAAAATCCTTTATTCGCAAGGACTCCCAGCGTTGGATTCCGCCTACCAACTGAGGCTCAAGCGATACCTCATATGTTGTCGTTCGCTGGACCAAGACGAGCAAAACAAACGTTTCTTAGGCTGTAGCAAGGAATGCGGAGTTGTCAGAATCAGAAGCAGTCCAAGCGTTATTTCAACGCGTCGCGAATTCCATGATTCGGGCAGTGAAGCTCAGGACGAACGCTTTCCGATCGGCCGGTGTTAAGTACGCCAACGAAGAAGACATTCTGTCCGGAAGCGGAGCGAGCTTCCATGGAGGCAGGTGGAATCCTCCAGGCATTCGAGCGATCTACGCTTCTCTGGATCCAATCACTGCGGTCAAAGAGAGCTATCACGAGTTTCTCAAGTATGGATTTGCATCCGTCCACATTCGACCTCGTGTAATGGCTGGAATCACCGTGAACGTCAAGCGAGTACTCGACCTGACGGATCATCGGATCCGCCGAAAGCTTCGCTTTTCACTGAGCCAGCTGATCCACGAGGACTGGCAAGCGATCCAAACCGGAGGAGGCGAATCGTGGACGCAGACGATTGGTCGCGGAGCGAAGATCGCAGGATTTGAGGCGCTGCTGGCACCGTCGGCAAGGGATCGCAACGGGAAAAACGTGGTAATTTTCCCCGAAAACGTAGACCGCAAAAGCAAAGTTGAACTAATGGCAAAAAGCGAATTACCGCCACACCCCAAGGATTGGCCCAAATAAATCATGCATTTTTGCATGCTTTACTGCTTGCCTTAATACATTACGGCCGATATGATTTCCCTGAGCCAAGTTCCTTGCGGAAGAAGGAGAGTCAACGTGCCGACCAAGACAAAGCGAAATACCAAGGCGGTCGAGGCCACTGAAATCAGAGGACTTCACGGTGTTCGCATTGTCACCATCGGCGGCGAATCGAAGCTTGAATTGCGGTACAAACTTGGCATGGCACGCGAAGTGTTCGGACGGTTGGTCAACGTGTCGGTTCGTGCGATCGCGACGATTGAGTCAACCAAGAAGAAGGTGGACAAGCTTCAACGAAACTATGTAGAAGTCAAACGCCTTTGCGACTCGTTGAGCGAGGTAGTAGATTCGTCGTCGCTTGGCGAATGGTTCGATACTCCGAACGATGCTTTTGGTGGATCGAAGCCAATTGAAGTAATTGAACGAGGCGAGATTGATCGACTTTGGGAAATGTTTTATCGTCTCAGGTCAGGGATGCCCGGTTAAGCCAATCGCAAACCCAACACAGACGGCAGCGAAGCACCCCAGAGATCGTCGTTCGTATTCCATCGATGGCCAAATGACACCAGACAACTTGCGATGCCGGCCACATGCGATTACTCGCCACCATGACTGACCTCGACTGCTCATGGCAGTGTTCGGGGGACACGATCGGCGCAAACGCTTTCCGCCGAAAGCTCGGCTCCGGCAATTCTGATTCCTGTTTCGCACCAAACGGCTGGCAATGTGCGAATTGGCACCTTACTTGTTGGGCGCGGTGGACTGTGCGATATTGGGCCTTTGATGGAATTCAATTGCCAGCCAAGTTCGTCTCGGTACGGCTGTTGGAATTCAATTGCCAACCATTCGATACGACAAGACTATTAGCAAGATGGGCGAGTGATAGATGCAGATTTGGCCAGCCATTGATCTTCGCGGCGGGAATTGTGTGCGTCTGCAGCAAGGTGATTATGGTCGTGAAACCGTGTTTGGAGATGACCCGGCGTCCATGGCGCGACATTGGGTTGACCAAGGTGGCGAATGCCTGCATTTGGTGGATCTGGACGGTGCTCGAGACGGTTCGCTGATCAACGAACAGGCAATTCGCAACATCTTGGCGGCGGTCAGCGTCCCGTGCGAACTGGGCGGTGGTATTCGTGACGAACAAGCCATCCAACGTTTGCTAGACCTCGGGCTGACTCGACTGGTTCTGGGTACCAAAGCGTTAAAAGAACCCGAATGGTTCGCTTTGATGGCCGAAAAATATCCGCGCAAGTTGGTCCTGGGAATTGACGCCAGAAATGGTTTTGTGGCCACGGACGGTTGGCTGGAAACCAGTGAAATCCAAGCTACAACGCTGGCCCAACAATTTTCTGAACTGCCGATTGATGCCATTGTCTACACGGATATTGCTCGTGATGGCATGCTAAACGGCCCCAATATTCCGGCCATGCAAGAAATGAAACAAGCCGTTTCCTGCCCGATTGTGGCGTCAGGTGGTGTTTCCTGCCGACAAGATGTAGTGAACCTGGCCAACGCGGGGTTGGATGCGTGCATTGTTGGTCGAGCACTGTACGACGATAAAGTACAGTTGACAGACTTAGTTGCGATCGGCAAGGGAGCGCAGAAGTCGAGTTCATGAATTAGACTAGAGATGTTCGAGCAGAGGTGGCGGGATTCGTTTTTTTGGGATTCTGATGCAAGGAAATAGCCATGGCAAAATCTTCGGCTCCAAAATCAATTCGAAACGTTGCCTTCTGCGGTCACGGTTCGGCTGGAAAAACAACTCTGATTGATCAGTTGCTTGTCAATTCCGGCGCCAAGTCAGGTAGGCCCATTGTGGACGACGGCACCAGCTTTTGTGATTTCGATCCCGAAGAAAAGCATCATAAACATTCTATCGAAGCCAGTATCGCTCATTTCTTCCATGGTGACATTCGCTTTAACGTCATCGACACGCCGGGATATCCTGATTTCATCGGACAAACTATCGGCGCCATGTACGGCGTGGACACCGCTGCGATTGTCATTAACGCACATGCGGGAATCGAAGTGAATACTCGCCGAGTCTTCCAAGAGGCGGGCAAAGCCGGATTGGGTCGCATCATCGTCATCAACAAGATGGATGATGAAAACGTCAATTTCGAGAACTTGGTTGCCAGCATCCAAGAACTTTGGGGAAGCGCATGCGTGCCGCTGACCGTTCCGATTGGCCATGGACACGACCTGAAGGGCGTCGTGAATACGTTGGTCCAGAATTCAGAGACAGCGGGCGCGTTGATTGACCCAAGTTCGATTCGCGAACCACTGATCGAGTCGATTATCGAAGTCGACGAGGCGGTCATGGAAAGGTACTTCGAAGGAACGCCTCCCACCGAAGAAGAACTTTCGCAACTCATGGTCAAAGCCATCGCACAAGGAAGTTTGATTCCGATACTTTGTTGTTCGGCCAAGAACAATATCGGATTGGATGAATTGGTTGACGCCATGACCATGTGCTGCCTGCCTCCCGATGTCGTCGCCAGGACAGGACGCCAAGGAAGCGAAGCGGTGCAGATTGGATTTAATGCCGATGGTCCGCTGATTGCGCGAGTTTTCAAGACGCGTATTGACCCCTTTGTTCAGAAACTCAGCTACATTCGCGTCTTCAGCGGCACCATGAAAAAAGACGATCATGTAGAAGCCAGTACCGCTCGCAAGGGCATCAAACTAGGACCGCTGCTGGACGTTCAGGCAGACGAGACTTCGCCGGTGGATTCAGCTGGCCCCGGAGATATCGTGGCGATTGCCAAAATGGATGACCTGCACACCGGCAGCAGTCTGGGCGAAATTCGCATTCGTGAAATTCCCTTCCCAACGCCCATGGTTGGCCTGGCCGTCAGCCCCAAAAATCGAGGTGACGAAGCAAAGCTTTCCGGCGCTTTGGCCAAAGTAACCGAAGAAGATCCCACGTTTCATTTGGAACGAGACCCGCAGACCAAAGAACTGGTGATGACGGGGATGAGCGAATTGCATCTGGGCATGATCAAAGAACGGTTGGCTCGCCGAGACAAATTGGAATTGGAAACCAAGGAACCCAAAATTCCGTATCGAGAAACCATTCAGATGCCAGCCGATGGCATGTATCGGCATAAGAAGCAGTCGGGTGGACGAGGCCAATTCGGTGAAGTTCATATTCATATGTACCCATTACCTCGAGGAACAGAGATTTCCGAATTCCTGACGAAAGCTCGCTTCCCTTCGCTGAAAGAACACCACTACGACGAAAAGAACAATTTCCTGTGGGTTGATTCCATTGTCGGTGGTTCGATCCCCGGAAACTTCATGCCCGCCATTGAAAAAGGATTCAAAGAACGGTTGGCTCGAGGCGTCATCGCCGGCTACCAAATTCAAAACATCTGCGTAGACGTCCACTTTGGCAAGCACCATCCCGTGGATAGCTCTGAAGCGGCCTTCAAGACGGCGGCCTCCATGGCGTTTCGCAACGTGTTCCAACAAGCAAAACCCAGTCTGTTGGAACCGATTGTCTCGTTAGAAGTTTCCGTTCCGGAAGATCATGTCGGGGACGTGTACAGCGACATGTCGGGACGTCGAGGCCGAGTTCTTGGCAGTGACTCCGTGGGCGGTGGCATGCAAATGGTCAAAGCCGAAGCACCGCTGTCAGAAATCACCACGTACGCTCGCAGCCTTTCCAGTATGACAGGAGGGCAGGGGAGCTTTACCATGGAATTCAGCCATTACGATGTTGTCCCCGGCAATATCCAACAAGAAATCCTCTCGAAAGCCAAACTGGACGAGGAAGAAGACGAAGGTTGACCTTTCCTCCACTTTCAGACTTCCCCTTTCCAACAACGCTGGCCTGATTGCCGAACGCCATGAAAATCGCCAGCGTTCTTGGCTGCAGCCCGCGTTCAAGCTAGCTTTCACCAGTATCTCACTGGCGCTGGACTTTCGAATGGTATAAACTTCCAAGCCGAATAGACCGAATAGATCGTAATAGTGCGGATTGTCGAATCAACTCCATTTGATTAATTCGCCCAAATTGCGTACGATTCCAAGCATTAGTTCTTTGACTATTCTTTCTATTCGGAAAAGTCATTCTATGAGTTCGAATTTCATCCTGCTGTCGCTAGTTTGCTCGTTTGACTGCATCTGTTGAAACCCGGTCAAACCGGGCACTTTTGCGTGTTGGCGAAACGTGTTTGTTTCGCTGTCTGAAAAGTTGCGTCATTCGAAACGACGCCTCCAGGATATGATCACGAGAACCAACTAATGGCATCTGACTTTCGCCTAAAAGAACAGCTCCCCGAGCTGACCAACCGCATTGTCGAAACGTATCGGGCAATTGGAACCATCAACCACCTGGGCCATTGTGCGCTGCCAAGCTACGACGTTGTGGTTTCCATCATTGAAGACCTGCGAGAGATCATCTTTCCGGGTTATCAGAAACGAGAAAAATTGCATCTGGGCAATATCACGTATCATGTCGGTGATCTGATCGACGGATTGCACGACAAGCTCACCACCCAGATTGCTCGCGCGCTGCAGCATGACGATCGAGTGCGTCGAGAATTAGATCCGTGTGACATTGCGGATATGGATTACGAAGCCAAAGCACAAGCAATTGCAATTCGCTTCCTGGAACGCATTCCTCATCTGCGCGAAACGTTGGCTACCGATGTGCAAGCGTCCTATGATGGCGATCCTGCGTGCACCAGTCGAGACGAAGTGATCTTCTGTTATCCTGGATTGGAAGCGATCACCGTTTACCGAGTGGCTCACGAACTTCGTCGATTGGACGTTCCCTTCATTCCCAGAATGATGACCGAATGGGCTCATCGCCAAACCGGGATCGACATTCATCCAGGCGCCAACATTGGCAATTTCTTCTTCATCGACCACGGAACAGGTGTCGTCATTGGCGAGACATGCGAAATTGGTCAGCATGTCAAACTGTATCAAGGCGTGACGCTGGGCGCATTGAGCTTTGCAACCGACGGCGACGGGAACCTTGTTCGCGGTGGCGTCAAACGGCACCCTACGATTCAGGATCGAGTTGTCATTTATGCGAATGCAACCGTATTGGGCGGCGCAACAATTATCGGCCACGACGCGGTCATCGGTTCCAGCGTCTGGATCACTCGAAGCGTAGATCCGCACACCACCGTCATCCTAGAAAAGCCTAAATTGCGAATGCGCAACGAAGAACCAGAAATGGACGCCATTAACTTTCGCATCTAATTGCATTCCGTTTGTTCACTTCGAAAAAATCGTCGCACGCACCTGACCGCGACGATCAATACCAAACAGGACCAAGTCAAGCCACTGATCACCATGCCAACGTAAGTCCCGATGGGGCGAAAGCGAAAGGTCACTTCGAATTCTCCAGCCGGCAACGATACACCTCGCAACATTCGGTTGGTTCGCAAGACGGGAACCTGCTGCGTCCGCTGCGACTTGGCGTCAACAATTTGGCAGACCCAGTCTGGATGATACGCTTCGGCTAAAACCAAAACCGAAGGCACTGGCGATTTAGTTTTCAACGAAACTTCGTGCGCCGAATAGGCTTGCAGCCAACATTCTCCGTCAAATGTGTGACTCGCTTCCACCGATTCCGCGACGGGCAACTCAGTTTCCAAGATGGCCATGTCCTGCCATTGCGGAATGGACGCAAGTATTTCGTGTGTGCGTTGCTCCAATTCATGCGACGTCGCTTTCCGCTTGAGCGGCGGCAAAACAGTCCAGTTCGGCACCATCCATGCCGGTTGCCGAGCCGTCTGATTCCTTGTGACTTTTACGGGTTCGTCAAGAACGAATTGCGTCTGAGTTTCCACAGTATCAGACAAATCATTACCTTCGGCGGTTCCCGCCGAACGGTCCGCCACAATCCAATCGACACCCAGCCAGTTCAGCAATTCCATTTGCCGTTGCGATTCCAAGTGTCGCAACTGTTGGTAAAAGAATGCGTAATCGGCCGACGGAATGGAAGACGTGTCCTGCAGCGTGGCCCATTTTCGAGCCAAAGTGTATCGCGATTTCAGTGTCCGAAGATCCCATTCGACGCATTCAGCCATGCGATGGTCCGAACCTGTCGCCGCCCAATTCGCCGGATACCACACGCTTTCGCTATTTCGAAATATCCGCTCCGGCGGGCGGTCGCGTTGGACAAAATCGGTCAAGACCGTCTTTCCACCCAGCACCTTGGAGTCGACCGATATCGGCAGCGAAACATTGGCCGCAACCACGTCGATCACCAGCAACAGCAACAGCAGAATCTGGCGGTGGCGGAGCTTCGAACGCATCAACCACATGGCAAGCGAACTCGCAATAAACGCATGCACCATAGCCATCAGCATTCTGTCAACGCTGCCTTTCGCATCGAGCGGACCGAACAATGAGTCGCCGGCAGTGCTCTGTAACAATGCGACGATTCTGCTTTGATTCGCCCATACGGCAACTACACCGATCCCGGAAACGCCCGCAAAACTGCCCAATAGTCGCTTCGGAAGCCCAGTTGCATCGGACGTAGTTCGCCCGCAGGCCTTCCCCGCTGCTAAGCAAAGCACCAAGGTCACCACCACCATCATTTTTCCGGGGTAACGAAACTGCTGCCATCCTGGCACCAAGCACGACATGATCCAATAGATCCCGCCCACCGGCTCCCACCAGCCAGCCTCAATGCCTTGCCATAGGTTCAATTCGTTTGCGATCCAACCAACCCCGTAGAAGCCCAGCGACGCCAACAGGCAAAACAGGGCAATCGAAGCAAGAGGACGGCGCAGGCGATCACGATCCTTGTCGAAGACCAACCACCAAGTTCCCAAGACAAATGCAATACATCCCATATATAGCGACGCCGACCAAGCGTGACCTTCCGCCGGAATCGCTCGAATCCATCGCTGGTTCACAGGGTAAATTCGGCCCGAAAAATTGGGCCACAGAAATTCGGTCCAACGCCATGGACCAACACTAAAGCGGTATTGCGCCAGACGATGAGATTCAAATTCTTCCGGACGTTCGAACCACTTCGACCAAGTTGTACTCCCGTTATCAATGTTCCGAACACTGTGTTTGGACGCAACATAGCTGGGGATCACTTGCACCGCCGACAAGGCAGCACAAATCAACGCGATACCAAGACCACTCAGCACCACTCGACCGAATCGCGCGAGGCTAACTGGCCGAATCAGCAAACTGCCTGCGACGACAATCATTAATGAAAGAAACGCCAACTGAGGATCACCTCCTAAGATCATCAGTGACAGCCATGTGGCCAGTCGCATCGTTCTTGACCACGGAAATTTATCGTTTGGAATCCACCCATCGGCCGCGACCAACGGTAACCAAGTTGCGCCGACCAAGAAAACGGCGTTGCTGGTTTGTGCAAGACAGAAGCCGCTGAACGCGAAAACCAGTCCGACCGCCATTGCTATTGCCGATCGACACCCGAATCGAAGCGCCGCCCAACAAGCCGTTCCACTACAGGCGACAATGTGCAGCAAGAGGTATAAATTTGAAGCCTGCACATCGGAAAATGGCAATGCAAAAATCAACTTGCCAGGGTAGAAGACGGCGGTCGTGCCATCGGCCACAATCGGTGTCCCCAAGCCTTCGTACGGATTCCATAACGGAATACCATCGGACCAAGCCTGACGAAGGTAGCAATGCAAGGGAAAATAGAAGTGCCCCGCATCGCGGAAAGCAATGAGACGACTGCCGCACACTTCCGGGCCAAAGCATGCCGCGACAATCAGGAACGAAACAACCACCGCGCTTGATACGGGCCACCACCAAGACGTAAATGAAATACGTGATTTCATTTACCAGTTCATTTCTATCATCGGCGTTGCGGTAACCGCATTTCACAAGAAAACACGGTTCGTCTTCGGAAATTACGATCGTCGCAACACTGCCAGTTGCGCTCGTGCCTGCTGGACCAACTTCTCTCTGGTTTCCAGGAGTTCGTCGGTGTGCACCGGCCGCTTCATCGCTTCGGACAGTGCAGTATCAATCGAGTTCTTATCCAGTTTTTCTGCCAGAACACATCGCTGGGTTAGCAACGAAACCGTGTTATCCGCCACCTGCACAAATCCGCCGTCGACATAATAGCGAATCGTCTTGCCATCGGTCGTGACAATTCGAAGTTCACCGAAACCCAATCGACCAATCATTGGACTATGACCAACCCCAATACCGAGCTCGCCATCATACAACGGCACGGCCACAAACTTGGCTTCTTGATCCAAGGCTGTTGATTCGGGCGTTACCACTACACATTTAAGCTGAGCCATCTGGTACTGTCTCCAACGGTTCGGTCGAAATAACGCCTAGTTTTTTTCTTGCATCTTCTTGGCTTGCGCCTCGGCCTGTTCGATCGAACCGACATACATGAAGGCCTGTTCAGGCAAGTGATCCCACTTGCCATCGCAGATCTCTTCAAAACTACGAATCGTATCCTCCAGCGGCGTAATCTCGCCCGCCTTGCCAGTGAAGACTTCCGCCACCAAGAATGGTTGTGACAAGAAGCGTTCAATTCGACGAGCTCGATGCACAATCAACTTGTCTTCTTCGCTCAATTCATCCACACCCAGAATCGCGATGATGTCCTGCAATTCTCGGTAACGTTGCAACGTCGTTTGGACTCGACGAGCAATCGTGTAGTGGCGTTCGCCCACATATTGCGGATCCAAAATTCGACTGGACGACGCCAGCGGATCGATCGCCGGATAAATACCTTTTTCCGAAATCGATCGTTCCAAATAAATGAACGCGTCCAGCTGACCAAACGCGGTGGCAGGTGCCGGGTCGGTCGGATCATCCGCCGGTACGTAAACCGCCTGAACCGATGTAATAGCACCCTTGTTGGTTGATGTAATGCGCTCCTGCAAGGCACCCATTTCTGTCGCCAACGTTGGCTGGTAACCCACGGCCGACGGCATTCGACCCAGCAGAGCGGATACCTCACTACCTGCCTGCGAGAATCGGAAAATGTTGTCCACAAACAATAGCGTGTCTTTTCCTGTGGTGTCGCGGAAATATTCCGCCATCGTCAACGCCGATAGAGCAACTCGCAAACGAGATCCCGGAGGTTCGTTCATCTGGCCGAATACCATGCAAGTTTGTTCGATAACCTTTCTTCCGGTTTGACCGATTTCCGTTTCCTGCATTTCCAACCACAAGTCGGTACCTTCACGAGTTCGTTCACCGACACCCGCGAACACCGAATAACCACCGTGTGACGACGCGATACGAGCGATCAATTCGGTCAGAATCACCGTCTTGCCCAGACCGGCACCACCGAATAATCCCGCCT
>JAGQOZ010000128.1:6572-12463 GCA_020426955.1 Planctomycetales bacterium | reverse complement strand
GCACCGGACGTGGACGCCATTGAACTTTACAACAGTGGTAGCCAACCGCTTGCTCTGAATCAGTATTTCTTGGGCGATGCAGCGGACAGCATCCAGTCGTTAGCTGCCTATCAAATTCCCAGCACCACGTTGCCGGCCGGCGGTTATCTGGTCATTCGCCGCGATGACTTGGGATTTGGATTGGCCGGTAGCGGTGATCAAGTCTATTTGACTCGAGGAACCACCGCCGGGCCAACTCACTTTGTGGACGCGATTGACTATCCCGCGTTGCAAGCGGGCCGAACCTATGGGCGTTCACCGAATGGAGCCGACGTCTGGACGCAGCTGTCCAGTCCCACTGTGGGCGCCGAAAACGCTGCACCGTTTGTCGATAGTGTGATCATTGCCGAAGTGAATTATCATCCTGCGGCGCCGTCGGCGGCAGCGCTGGCCATCGATCCCACGTTGGATCGGAATGATTTGGAGTTTGTCGAACTTCATAACCGCAGCAATGCCGCGGTGGATGTTTCGCAGTGGCGAATTCGAGGTGACGTGGGATTCGACTTCCCGGCTGGCACGGTCCTTGCGGCTGGCGATAGCCTAGTTGTAACGCGTTTTAATCCCGCCAACGCGGAAAATGCCGTTCGCTTATCGGCCTTCATGACGCATTACGGACTGAATAACGCCAACAAGTTGATTGGCGGATTTAGCGGTTCGCTGAACGATGGTGGTGATCGAGTGACCTTGCAACGATCGGAACTGGTCGAAGGCGTAGTGCAACATGTGCTGGCCGACCAAGTTCGTTTTACGGATTCGACACCTTGGCCGATCGCAGCGGATGGCCAAGGAGCATCATTGAATCGAACGGCTGCCGATGTGTTGGGTGATAGTCCAATCAGTTGGGTCGCCGCATCGCCGACGCCCACGGCGGCCAATTTCGGCGGCTCGAATCCAGCCGATTTCAATGGCGACGGCCAGCTGACCGTCGCAGATATTGACCTGTTTGGCCAAGCACTGCGTTCGCCAAATCCAGCGGCCCAATTCGATTTGAATGGTGATGGTCAAGTGAACGAAGCCGATCGAGATGATTTGATCTTCAATCGCTTTGGCACGACTTACGGAGATTCCAATCTAGACGGCCGATTCAATTCCGCCGATTTGGTTGCTATCTTTGTCGCCGGCGAATTTGAAGACGGTATCGCTGGTAATTCAGGCTGGGCGGAAGGTGATTGGAATCTGGACGGCGATTTTGGCACCGGCGATTTGGTGGCTGCCTTTGTCGCGGGTGGATATCAGGCCAATGCCGTTCCCCAAGTGCAATTGCATGACATTGCCTTTGCGGACCTGGAAGACGATGTTTGGAACAAGCCGCTTAAGAATAGGACCAGCAAGCAAGTGGATGACTTAGTGGCCGACTTGCTGGCGGATCGTATTGAAGTGTAGCGCAGAGGTCTGAGGCAACTCCGACGGCGCGGGGAGTGGACCGCCACCGTGTTCAAATTTACGCGGTGGCGAGTTCGCTCGTTTCATCCGATTCGTGCATGTCGTCCGGATCGCTGGTATCATGCCGGGAAACCATGGCGTCCAGCGATTCGTCGTCTTCGTCATCTAGATTGCCAAGCTGCCCTAAGATTGGCAGTGGATCGACTAACGTCCACGCGGGCATTTGCGCCAACAGACTGCTCAGAATCAGGCCACTGCGAACGGTCCACAATAGATAGCCCACCGTGAATGACGAAGTCAGCCCGAGCGTAGCGGTTGAGAATACCAGCTCTTCATGCGTTTGTTCGTGCATGACGTTTCTACGAATATCGTCTACCGAATCCCAGACGGCGCGTTGCATCTGTCTTAGTTGATTGGTCTGCACGTCGTAAGCGTAGGATCGAATCAAAATAGTGCTGTCATTGCCCATGGTTTGACTCTGGCTGTTTTGTCGACCGGTGGACGAGCTGTACGCGGCGGGCGACATGGCTTCGTCCAGGGATACCGATTGGCTGGCTAGCGAGGTCGTTGTCAATACGGTTTCAGGCAGTGAAACGACGCCTTCCTTTTGTGGAACTGTCGAGTTTTGAGCGGCAGGGCGGCCCGCAGCAGGCGGTTCTGTGTTAGGCGGACGAATGGCCGACTCAGGAGATACTGCGGTTGGTTCAGACGACGGAGCGTCTTCGTTTTTGGCGGTTGTAGTATTCTGTGTTTCGTCTTGCGAGGTGTTGATGGAGGCGACGTTGATCGGTAAAACGTCCAATCGAATGGTGGCCAACGTCGATTCGGTTCCGTCAAAAACGCGGAATTGAATTTCTTCTCGTCCAAAGAAATCAGCATGCGCCGTGTAGGTGAATTCGCCGTTTTGTTGCCAGCTGACAATACCGTTGACGGGCTCGGTGACGATAATAAATGTCAGTGTGTCTCCGTCGGCATCAGATGCCACTAGCGCGGCATTGCCTTGGATGGTTTCGCCTGCACTAAGCAACAGACTTAGATTCTGAACGACCGGTGCTTCGTTGGTGGAATAGACCACAATCTGGCCAACGGCATCGACAAAGGCACCATCGGGATCGGTAGCGCGAATAACAAACGTGCTGGAACCATCGGCGTTCGCAGCAAAATCGACCGCAAGCACGCCCGTGGTCGAATTCAACGAAGCGATGGTCAATGCCGGATTCGAGTTCGACACAATGCTGTAGGTCAAAGCCGTATCGTCGACGTCGTGAAAACGGTTAGCAACGTTCAGGTATCGCGTGTCCGAATTTTCCGCAACGGTGACGGTGCCCAGTCCCGTGGTTGTCGGGCCGTCGTTGACCGGTTGTACGTCCAAGACAAAACTGGTGGTTGCCGTATGTTGTCCGTCAGAAACAGAAACCGTGATGGTGACTGCGCCAAAGGCGTTGTCGACTGGCGATAGTCGGATCCCTTGGAGCGAACCGCCACTGTGGACCAAAGCGATCCCGCTGGGCGCAACGATGGAAGTGTTATTCGAAGTGACCTGAACCGTCATGCCGTTTTCCAGTCCTTCGGGATCGTCAATCACCACCGGAATCAATCCCGTTGGACTGTCTTCGTTGACAACCTGATTGGCGATGGCGTTGATCGTATGCGCTTCGTTGGCATTCGCCACGTTCAGCGTGTAGTCTACAAAGTCGTCCGGCGTAGTACCGACTCCTGTGTCGTCTACGTTGATGCGAACCGCATGCGACGTGGCATTTTCGTAATCTAAAGACGAACCCGCTCTAATACGAAGTTGATTGCCGACAATTTCAAAGATTGCGTCACCTACCAGAGACAGAGAATTGGTGCCTAGTGTGTCATCGTCAATCACAATATCCGCCACCACTTGACCGGCCGTCAGATTGGCCGATTCGGACAATGTACTGACGACATTGGTCAGTGACACGGTTGGTGCTTCGTTCTGATCCTGAACGTGGATCAAGAAGGCGTCTGCATCATCCGTATTTCCGCCTAAAGAACTGTCGTCTACTACGACGCTGACATTGTACGACGACTTGGCTTCAAAGTTGGGCGTCAAGTTGTTGGCTAACTGGACTTGATTGCCCACGATGACAAATTGACTGGCGTCTGGACCGGTCAAACGAACCGAATTCGTCCCCAAAGCGTCATCCGTCACGGTAAATGTCGCAACCGTGGTGCCGGCGGCGTAGACCGTGTTTTCTGTCATGGACGTAATGGCCGAAGTCAACGCAATGCTGGGCAATTCGTTTTGATCTTGCACCTGAATCGTAAACGATTCGTCGTAGAATTCGCCCGCATTATCGGTCACTCGTAGCGTGACTTCATACGAATCCTTCGCTTCAAAGTCCAAAATGCCGTCGGCCAGGACCAGTCGATCATTGTTCGTACCCGCAATCCAGAACTTGCTGGCGTCGGTGCCACCTGCAATCGAATAGAACAACGCGTCTCCGTCCGGATCGGTTCCAGAGATCGTGGCCACCACATGGCCACCTGTCGTATCCGTATTCTCGGTAACCGTGACGTTGCTCAGGCTTAGATCAATCGGAGCATTGTTGGCAAGGTTGGTTGTCGTCAGCGAAAATGCGGAAAGGAGCTCGGTAGACGTGGACAGGCTTAGGTCGGTTGTATCCAAAACAATGGTAGTCGAACCGCTGGTGCCACCGCCTAATTCGGTATCCGAAAATTCGACCGCCGTTATGCCATGACCAAACCGAAACAGCATTGTTCCCGCGGCAAAGAATTGGTCCGTCAATGACGAATCGACTTCGACCACATCAATGCCTCCACCGGCCGTGAGTCCGATGGCGTCCAGGTCCAGCAGCACCTGTTCCGTGAACGTCGAATTCAAGCCGGCATCGTCCACGGACATGACGTAAACGTCATTCGAGCCCGATTTTGTGTAGACCAACTGGCCGGCGTGAAGTGTCGTTCCGCCCACCACAGTGTCTGATTCAACCAGCGAAACTCCTGTGACATTGCTTCCGGCATCGCCGATAAGTCGCATCACGGTACCAGACGAATAGTCATCAATGGCGGTGGGGCGGTAAATAAAAATCTCTTCTGGCAACACCGTAAACGTGCTGGTGGCCCCAACGAAAGTTTCCGTGTTGGCCGTGGATAATAGTAAGTCGCCTCGTTGTAGCGAAGCAGGAGTGGTGGCCCCAACGCTTACGTTGGAACTCACGTAGTGCAGCGAATCGATTGACAATGCATTGAACGCATAGTTGTTGAAGTCAATGATAGGAGAGAACGAACCGTTAGAATTTGAACCCAATGTCAGGTTCGGATCGGCCAATTGAACCACTGTGGCAGCCGACCAAGATTCAATTCCCGGACTTCCTGTATTGCTGACATCTCCTTGCGTCGAAAACCACACGCTGGAATAGTCCAACACCGGACTGACGGTGATGTTGAACGTCTCTTGCGTGACCTCCGTTCCGTCACTGACGTTCAGCGTAATCGTAACAGGTCCGCCAAACGCGTCGGCGGTGGGAGTAATGGTGAGTGTCCGATTCGCGCCCGAGCCGCTCAGTACCAGGTTGCTGTTGGGAATAATGGATGTATTGTTCGAAGTGGCCGAAACAATCAGCGAACTGGCAGCAGTTTCTGCATCGCCAATAGTAAACGCCAACGCCACTGTCGATTGGTCTTCTCGAATCGTCCGGTCTACCAAATCGGTCGATGTGATGGTTGGGGATTCGTTCTGATCAAGGACTTGTATTGTAAGCGTCTGGTCGAACGATAGCCCAGTCGAATCGGTCGCGCGAACCACAACCTGGTACGAACTTTGTGTTTCATAGTCGAGTACTCCGTCGTTGATGACCAGTTTGTTACCGGCGGCGCCCGCGATGTAGAATTTGCTTTGATCCGTGCCGCCAACAACTGCATACGTAAACGTTTCACCGGCATTGGCATCCACTGCCGCCAATGTGCCTACCACATGTCCGCCGCTGGAAATAGTTCCTTCGCTCAGATGATAGTTGTCAATCTGAATCGATGTTGGACCGGCCAATTCGTAGAGTGCCGTAATGTCGGCCAACGACAGTTTGCGTTCGTAGATTCGCACATCGTCAATGACGCCCGCGGCCGGATAGGCGTAGTCGTTACCCGTAAATACTCCGTCTGCCGTACCAACACGCCAAGGTTCGGTGCCATATTCCATGGCCGCCTGGCCGGGATTGAAGGTAGTCGTTCCATCTAGTTGGCCATTGACGTACAATCGCACTTCGCCAGCAGGGCGATCGACCGTGACCGCAAGATGGTAGAACTGCCCTGGTGCGTAGGACTGCGTTGATTCGACAACAACGGGCGTATTTCCGGCTAACCACGTCTCAAATTGGAATCGGCCGTCGTGTTGATACCAAATACCGGTGTGTTCGCCTTCTTTGACTAGCACGCCGTAGGCAGATTGGTCACTACTCTCGTTCGTGTCCGGTGGTGCGTTT
>JAGQOZ010000128.1:0-6474 GCA_020426955.1 Planctomycetales bacterium | reverse complement strand
GCCATCGCTGTAATCAAAGTGGAAGCCGCCCCCGACCGCGCCCACTTGCCAGTTTTGATCACCAACCAAGTTTGCGTCGTTGCCGTTTACCGAACTATCAGCCGCAGTAGTACCGATGCCGTCGTCCAGTTGCAAGTGCAGAACGAGGTTGGATGTGATGTCGACGATATCGTTGACGTCGATGGAAACCTGTGCGGCCGAAGTCGCCAAGGTGGTCAGGTGGTCCGAAGTTAACGCGGATACTTCGTCTAACGAAAGACTTCGGTCAAAGATGGCGACCGAATCTAGGCTACCGCCCATAAAGCGGATGGAACTCAGATCGTCACGACTGCCAAGCACCAAGTTTCCGTCTGGATTGAATGCGTCACCGCCGTGCGAAGCATTGGACGCTTTTAGTTCACCGTCCAAGTAGACTCGCGCCCCATTGATTGCATCCACGGTCAAAGTATATGTGTGCCAGCCAGTTCCTACCGTGCTACTTGCATTGAAGTTAAGGGCATTGATGACGTACGAGTCGTTTTCGTCGCTGAAAACGGTCTTCATCACGCCAGAATAGCCGCTGCTGTTGCTCCACTCTCCTAACAGTACGTTCAGGCTTTCGGTCCCGTCCACGTCGCCATGGCTGTACATGTATTGATATTCAGTGCCGCTATTGTCATCAATCTTGAACTTAAACGAAACGGTGAATTCGTTGTTGTAAGTGATGTCGGGCAACGAAACGTAGTCATTGATTTCGTCAAACTGCAGCGCGTCTCCATAGGCTCCCGAAACAGTCGTCGCGCCATTTACCGTGCCATCAGCCGCACCCATCGAGTCAATGGCGTTTCCGTTCAGGCCCCAAAAATGAGTCAGGCCGTCACTGCCATCGCTGATGACATAGGTGAACGAATCATTGCCGTCGGTTCCGTCCACCGCCGTATAGGTAACCGTTCCGTTTCCGTTGTTGATGACCGTGCCCAATGTCGGCGATCCGATATCGACAATCTGAAAGATGTCGCCGTCCGCGTCCAAATCATTGGCTGTCAAATCGATGGTTTGAGCCGAACCGGCCGTGACCGTCGCCGTGTCATTGATGGCAATCGGCGCAGACGATTTGGCGAACAAGGCAATCGCGTCAATCGCTTCGTTGCTGTCGCTCAGCTGCACATCAGACCCGTCCATCAACAATGAAGCCGTTGCCGCGCCGATGCCGGACAAAGATGTTTGAGAAACGTCCAGGACGAAGAAGTCTTGACGAGTGACCGCCAAGCCGTTGTCACCGACGCTACTGTCGTTGTCGATGGCCAAAACCAATTGGCCTTCAGTCAGTAATGCGCCTCCCAAAGAGACAGCCGATTCAATCAATTCGATGCCAAACAGTTTGTCGGAAATGCCAACGTCTGCACCGTCGATCAACAATTGGGTCGTTCCCGAGGTACTGCCAGCTCCCACGTCGTTCGCACTGAATAGATAAACATTCGAATCTTCCGCACCGCCACTTCGAATCAAAAGAAACGAACCGGCCGTAAGTGTCGCTTCGCCTACATGTGTTTCTGATTCGACCAGGGTGACGCCGCGGATTTCCGCTCCCAAGGGATCATCCAGCAGTGTAAAGAAACTACCGCTGCTAAAGTCGCCAACGGTGTCCGGACGGAAAACAACCACGTCCTCCTTGGCAACGGCAAGACTATTGGAACTGACCAGCGTACCGCTGCCCTTTAGAGAAAACAGCACGTCTCCTTTGACCAAATCAAACGCTGCGAAAGTTCCGCCGCCGACGCTAATATCGGTCGTCACGTAGTGTAACGCGTTGACATCTGCACCGCTCAAGAAGTTGTCAACGTCAAATACTTCGGATAATTGGCCCGCCGTTGCCGCTGATGGTTCTAACGCAAACCCAGTGCCACCCAGTTGAACAATCGTTCCTGCGTCAAAATTCGGCAGGTCGGTGCTGCTTCCCGTGCCAACGCTGCTGAACCAGAGTCCTCGTTCCGGGGCGGTGACGGTGAAGGTTGTGGAACTGATGCGAACACCACCATTTCCATCGTCGGCGCGAAGTTGAATGGTGTTTGTTCCCAGCGAACTGACGCCCATTGTTTCCAGGGTCGTCCAGCTGATACTGGCCGAGGCCGACGTTGGTTCATTCGTTTCGCCAAAAATGCCGTTGCCGTTTAGATCCCACGCAAATGACAGCGAATCACCATCCACATCAAAAGCGGTGGCTTCGCTCAAAAGCAAATTCTCGCCCATTCCCACTACATAGGGGCCACCAGCCGTCACATCGGGCGCCGAATTGCTGACACCGACCAGTGTCGCCGAACCAAAAACGCGAGGATCGTTTGCTGCTTGCCCTGTTGAATCTTGCCAAGCCAATTCGCCATCCAGCGTGCCTCCGTCGTCGTCGTCCCCTACTTGAACTTCTAAGCCAATCACATGGCCGCTGGTAGGTGACACACCCAAACTAGTCCACGGAATGGCCACTTCCACAGTATAGCCAGTGGCGTTTGTTGTGACGGCGTGAAGAATGCCAGTGGTGTCGGTCGCGGAATTGGGACCGATGACCAGCGTATTGTCGATCGCTCGAATCCCCAAATGATACTCGTCGGCATCATAGGTTGATTCGCCCGTTATTTGCTGACCGACAAACAGCTCGACAATGTCATCCGTAAAATGATCGGTTCCAGTCCCTTCCAGGATGTCGTCGTCAACGTCGACTAGGAAATACAGATAGGTCGAGTCCCACAGCGACGACCACGTTGCTGACAGGTCAGTGGCATTGTCAATTGTTCCAGACGCCAATAACGACACCGAGTTCGAAGTTGCTCCACCCCAAATACCATCGACCGTACCATCTACGGTAATACTGGTGCTGGCTTGTCGAATCAACGTGTCGGTGCGGGTGCCGAACTGACGCGCAAAAACGCCGCTGGTGTCAGATTCGCCATTGCCGCTCCAAGCAAAAACCAGATTGTCCAGATTGCCCATGGCCACCGACGCTTTGACTTGATCTCCCGTCGTAAAATGACTTACGTCAATGGTTCGGTAAGCACTGTGGTCGGCGTTGTAGATGCGAGCTCGAATGCCACTCTGATCTCCGTCGTTGGCTCCTTCAAAGACGATGGCATAATTTCCATCGGCGTCGACGGAAATGGATGGCGCGGTCGGATTACCGTACGCTACCAGTTCCCAGTTCTCGGCGCTAGAACCATCGCCATTGTAGACGCGATAATAGGTTCCCCAGGCAAGGAAGACATCGCTGCGAGCTGCGACGATGAAGTCACCGGAATCGCGAAGCGCCACTGACTGCCCGGACACATTGCTGGCGGTATTCGTCTTGATCGCCGATGTCAGTGCCGAACCGTTGGACGCATACTTTCGCACATACAGATCGCCGTCACCGGTCCAGGAAACAGCGAATTCGCCGCTGCGGTTCATCGACACGGACGTATCTGATTCGGAATCACCACTCGCAGTGTTCGCCTGAATTTCCGCACCGTCCAGGGCATTGCCGTTCGCATCAAAGCGGCGGAAGAAGACGCCGTCACTGTCACTGGCTCCGGCACCTTCCCACGCAATCACAAAATCACCCGTGTTGCGATTGATACTCACGCTGGCGTTTTCTTGATTGCCCGCAGTGGTGACGTTGGCCAGAATTTCATTTGTACGGGCGGTCCCGTCGGCATTGTAGACGCGATAGTAGACGTCATTGTCCGTTCCATTGTTGGACGTCCACGTGATGACGAATGAACCGTCGTCGGCACGCGCAACTTGGGCCCACTGTTGATTGCCCGCGATGGTTTGGTTGACCAAGAATTCGCTAGTCAGAGCCGTCCCGGACGAATCGTACATGCGCGCCATCACACCGTAGCCATTGCCATCGGCGCCGGACGTTTGGTTCGACGACCAGACCACCACGTAGTTGCCGTTTTGGTCAATGGCAATCGCCTGACGACTGCCGCGAACTTCGCTAGAAGTCACCTGCTGGCTGGACGTGGTGACATTGACCTGCAGATCTCCGGTCGGTTCGAACTCGACGGCGGGACGATATTCGTACGCACCAATGTCCGGTGCGGCATCACGGAGTTCACCAGTCTGGTCCGTGGTTGGTGCGCCCGTCGTGTTGCCGCCGTCAATGGCCAAACTGGTCGACAGCAGACGCATGGTGGGTGCGAATCCGCCGTTGGCCGCCAGTGTGCCAAGTAGTGGATCCGTGTTGGTGATGTCGGCCGGTTGCAGTCCGGTGGCTGACCCTACGGTGCGAACAAAGTTCGAGCCGTTACTGCTGAAGGCGCCGGACAAATCGTCATCGACGCTGCCGCCGGAACCGAAGTTGTTAGCGACCAGCGTATTGGCCAAATTGACCACACCGCCAGCCTGGTTGTTGATTCCGCCACCAACTAGCTGAGCCGTATTGTCGGCGATCGTAACGTTTTGCAGCGAGACTTGCCCTGTATTGAAAATCGCACCGCCGTCGCCCGTTGTGGCCGTGTTATTGGCAAAAGTCGCGTTGGTCAGCGAAAGCGTACCATTTCGGTTTTCAATGGCTCCGCCTTGGTCTGCGCTGTTGTCCGCAAACGTGGCGTTCGAAATAGTTAAATTCCCCTGGTTGCGAATCGCTCCGCCATACGTGATGGCTGTGTTCGAATGAAAGTAGACTTCGTTGGCAGTGACCATGCCGATGGACCGAATTCCGCCGCCGACGTCGGCATGATTCCCGGAAAAGATCACTTCTTCCAATTCGATGGTGGCGCCGGAATCGCGAATACCACCGCCAACTCCGGACGGGTTACCTACTGTTGCGTCTCCGTTGATGATGGACAGCTTTGAAAACGAAACTTGGATACCAGCCGCCACATCGAAGACTCGATCAAGGTGATTCGCATCCACAATTGTGCTGTTGGCATCCAGGCCAACGATCGTTAGGTCATTAAGAATGTCCAAGTCACCCGTGGCAGCCAAGTCTTCCAGTTCGCCGGTTAAAGTGAGTATGTATGTGCCAGCCACCGTCAGTCGAATTTCATCCGCATCCGCGTTAGCGTTGGCTTGAATAATGGCTTCTCGCAGCGAAGTAAATCCGTCTCCCGCGTCGATCACGTCCGACAGCGTATCGACCAAGATAACGGCCAATTTTCCGTCCCACGCTTCCGCGTGCAGTACCTCTGTCTGGATGCTACCGATGCCAACTTCCAAGTCCCAGTCGCCCGAAGCGGCTGTATTTCCTGTGGTGTCGTTACTGGCCGCGATGTCGGCGCCGGTCAAATCGTGCAGGCCTTGCAACAGCGAAAGGCCCGATTCGTTACCAGCCAAATCACAGCCGTACAACAGAATGTCCGCACCGTCTCGAAGGTTCGCTCGCCAATCCAGCAAGCCGTTGGCGTGTTCTACCAAGTTCGCGTCAGTTAGTCGTTCGGAGCCCAACAGCAGTGATCCTTCGTCTGCGTGGCTTAGAACATGTAACGCATCCACGCCGCCCAAAGACTTCAACGCGTCCGCGATTTGCTGTACACCATCGTCGGCGGGATTGAGGAGAAGGATTTCGTACTGCGTGATGGAATCAGATTGCGTTTGGATTTCCGCCAGCAGACGTTCGAAGTCAGTGACCGATGTATCCACGACAATCAATTCTCGCCGGTCCACGCTTGCGTTGTCGGTCAGCAACGAATCCGCCGAGAAATCTTCGAATTCGATCCGCAACGCATTTTCCACGTCATCAAACGCTTGCCAAAAGTCGTCAGTAACGTTGTCCGAATGATGGATGTCCCAATCCGCATCGGTGAAAGACAGGTCGACGTCTTCATCAGCCACGGGAGACGCGCTAAACAAGACTCGATCTTCCAGCGCAAGCAAGTCCAACCCTTGCGGTGGTTTCGTCGAGCGATGCTTGCGTAGCCAAGTTCGGAGCGATTTGAGCATGGGGTGCGGAAAGACGAATAGGAGTTGCGAAGACCGAAGCTCCTAAAGCCTAGTCCACAAACCGCCTTCCTGCCGCGACACCAGCACCGTTGTTCGGATGATTCGCCATCTTTATTATGGATCCGCAAAACGCAGACAATTGGCAAGATCGCGAATTCCCGTGCCTTTGTACCCTTGCCAAGAACTTTTGAAGCTTCGTATTTGCGCTTTCTCGGTGGAATGTCCTAGCCCGAAGCGTCAGCGAGTGACCAGAGAAACACTCCGTTTTCCCTCACTTACGTTTCGGGCTATGAAAAAACGCAAATTCAGACCTACGAACGTGGGGCCGCAGTCGCTAGTTTCGCGATCAGCTTCGCAAAATCGGGCACGGGGCTGTCATGGTACCAAGACAGCCGGATGGCCGATTCCAGTTCCTCCTTCTTTAACCCCATGGCTGCCAGGACATGGCTAACCGTGTCACAGATCATGGTACAGGCAGAACCGTCAGAAACTGCAATTTCGTCATCCCAGGCTTCCAGAATTTGATCCGCCGTCCAATTAGGCAAGGCAAAATTGACGACGTGCGGTTGGACGAAATCTTGA
>JAGQOZ010000127.1 GCA_020426955.1 Planctomycetales bacterium | reverse complement strand
TCGTTCAGTTACTCGCCCAACGCGGGTGTGGAAACCGGAGTTGATTCGTTTACGTATCGCGCTAGTGACGGACAAGCAACAACCGATCCGGTGACGGTCAGCATTGTGATTTCTGCTCGTCCCGTGGAAATTAGTGAAATCATGGCGTCTAACGCGTCGACATTGGAAACGGTGGTGCGCCGTTCGGTCGAAGAAGATTTTTCCGGCAACACCATTTCACCCGATTGGATTGAGTTGCGAAATTTGCTGAGCGAACCAGTCGATCTGGAAGGCTTGTTCTTAAGTGACGATGTTTCGAATCCAACCAAATGGCAATTCCCGGCCGGTTCTGTTATTGGAGGCAATGGTTACCTTGTCGTCATGGCGTCAGGGGAAAACATTACCGATCCCGATTTGGATCTGAATGGTTACTTGCACACCAATTTCTCGTTAGATGCTGGCGGCGATTCGGTCTACGTCAGCAATTTGGATGGCCAACCGATTCACGCGATTGAAATGTTCCCGGAACAGCGAGTTCACATTTCCTACGGTGGTGCGACCAACGATTCGAATCAATTGGGCTACTTCATGCAGCCGACACCCGGCGACGCGAATTCCGATCAACTCGGTTTCATCGTGGCAGACACCAAGTTTTCCGTGAATCGAGGATTCTTTAGCGAAGCCTTTGCCTTGGAAATCACCACTGCCACGGAAAACGCGACGATTCGTTACACCACTAACGGAACGGAGCCGACGTTGCAAAACGGTCTGACGTATTCGGCACCCATCAACATTGCAGAAACCACCACGGTTCGCGCCGCGGCATTCTTGGACGGCGCCGTGCCAACCAACGTGGATACCAATACGTATGTTTTCTTGGCCGATGTGGTGACACAAGATCGCCAGGATTCGTTAGATGCAGGATTTCCAACTGCTTGGCGAGGAACCTCGGCGGACTACGGTTTGGATGATCCAGATCAGTTTCCGTTGATTGCGGGCGACACCAGCTACTCCGTAGAAGAGGCTACGGCCATTTTGCAGGAGTCGCTCAAGTCGATTCCCACTGTGTCCGTAGTGATGAATTCGGACGATCTGTTCGGTGATCAAGGCATCTATGCCAATCCGACGAGCAGTGGACCGCGATGGGAACGCGCAACTTCGATTGAACTGATCCAACCAGACGGAACGGAAGGATTCCAAATTGACGCAGGGATTCGAATTCAGGGAGGTGCGTTCCGTGGTTTTGGACTGACCAAAAAGAAGTCGTTCCGTTTTCTGTTTAAGAACGAATATGGCGACGGCAAATTGGAATATCCGCTGTTTGGCCCTGACGCCGCCAGCGAATTCAGCACGCTCACGCTGCGAATGGAATCCAATGACGGCTGGCAGTGGGATGGTGCCGGCGGTCAGCCTCAGTACGCTCGAGACCAATTCTTGCGAAACGTCCAACGGGCCATGGGCCAGCCCGCTTCGCACGGCACGGCCATCCACTTGTATCTGAATGGACGCTACTGGGGCATGTACAATATTGTCGAACGACCCGATTCATCCTTCGCGGAAACGTATTTGGATACGGAAGAATATAACTGGGATGGCATTAATTCTGGCACGTCCATCAACGCGGATGGCGATCGTTTCCGTAATTCGCGAACGCAGTCGGCTTGGCGAGACTTGCGCAATGCGACGTCGGATATTCGTGGTGCCGACACTCAAGACGAAAAGACTCAGCTGTTGCTGCAGTTGCAAGGCTTGAATCCCGATGGTTCGGACGATCCGGAAACGCCTTCGCTGCTGGACGTCAATAACATGATCGACTACTTGATCATTAACTACTACGGACACAATAGCGATTGGCCGTTCAAGAACTACTACGTGGGGCATGAAAACGATCCGACAAGCGAAGGCTTCAAATTCTTCATGTGGGATGCCGAATGGTCATTGTTCTTACGAAGTAGCGTTACGGGCAACAACACCAGTGATCGATCCGGTGTGGCAGAACCGTTCCAGAATTTGCGAGCCAGTGACGAATTCAATCTGATGTTTGCGGATCGAGTGCAAAAGCACTTGTTCAACGGCGGCGTCTTCTATGTGGATCCAGAAAATCCGGAATGGGATCCCGAGCACCCGGAACGTAATCGTCCCGCAGCCATCTACCAAGAATACGTCAGCGTGATTTATGACGCGTTGATTGCCGAATCCGCTCGTTGGGGTGATCAGCATCGCTCGCGTCCTTACACGCGAGACGTCGAATGGCAACGAGAATACGATCGTATTGTTGGGCAATGGTTCACTGAGCGTACTGGGAATCTGCTGAGTATTTTCCGTCGAGGCGGTTTGTTCCCGGATGTAGATGCGGCCACATTCAACCAGCGTGGCGGTGAAATGGCGGATGGTTTCCAAGTGGTATTGCAGTCAGCCGCAGGCCAGATCTATTACACGCTGGACGGCAGCGATCCGCGAAAAATTGGCGGCGATCTGAGCGGTTCGGCTCGTTTGTACTCCAGTCCGTTCAGCGTTGCGGATGGCCAAACAGTACGAGTTCGCGTGTTATCGAACGGCGAATGGTCGGCCATAGACGAAGCCACGTTCTATTCGCCCGCAGTACCTGCATCGGCCGATTCGTTCCGCTTGGCCGAAGTGCATTACAACCCAGGTCCGCTGACGTCGGCAGAATTGGCGGCTGGTTTCAATGACAAAGATGAATTTGAGTTTGTCGAGTTCGTTAACGTTTCCGATCAGATTGTGGATTTGAGTAACGTCCAGCTCTTGCAGACCACCACAGAAAACCAAACAACGGGAATTGGGTTCGATTTTGCTTCGGCCGATGACACTCGTTTGGCACCCGGCGAACGGATTGTGGTCGTGGAAAATGAAGCGGCCTTCCGAGTTCGATATGGCGATCAAGTGCGAGTCGCCGGACAGTGGGCCGGTGGATTGAGCAATAATTCGGAGCACGTTACGGTCGTCAGCGGTGATGATGTGTGGTACATCGCGTCGTACGATGACGATTGGTATCCGTCAACCGATGGGCAAGGTCGTTCGCTGGAAATTGTAGACGTGGACACCAATGACTTTGCCGTATGGAGTACGGCGGCCGGTTGGCGAGCGAGTTCTGTGGATGGTGGTACGCCGGGCAGCGCGGGCGGAGTCCGGATTGTTGGCGACTCCAATGGCGACGGCGTGTTTGATTCGGGGGACTTGGTCGCCGTCTTTGTTGCCGGTGAATATGAAGACGGCATTGCCGGGAATTCTACCTTTGAAGAAGGTGATTGGAACGGCGATGGCGATTTCAGTTCGGCCGACTTAGTGCTGGCATTCCAAGAAGGAACCTATGTGGCGGAAGCTCAAGCGGCGGAATCGACAACCGACCAGCCGATTCGATTGGTTGATGCTTTGCCCGGAAAAGCGAGCTTGAGCGAACTTGGAACGGTGGACGCGGTCTTTGCCGCCCAGGATTCGAAAGAACGCGATTCGAAACCAACGTCAGCGCAAAAGGCAGGTAATGATCGCGAATGGTATTTGGATGACGAAGATTGGTTGGTCGTCTAACCTTTTTTGGTGTTTGGTAGACGAATGAGCGAATTGATTGTGCCTCGAGTTATTACGCTCGAGGCCTTTTTATAGGTGGCGCAAAAGATGCTTGGGAAGAGAAACCGCTCTGCCGGAAAATCACAAATCAGGCGAAGTCGGCTGGAGTCCTTAGAAGAACGCCGATTGTTGGCTGTGGACTTGGTTGCACATTGGTCTGCCGAATCACTTCGAGGTCAAATCGACTCAAATAGCGTGGTTGCCGATTGGACGGAAAACGTGTTCGGCGTGGTGGCGGAAGGAAAAGGGCAGGGGACGTGGGTTGATGGTGCCTTGGGGGCGCGAGCGGCGATGCGGTTTGATGCTGCGGACGGCACGGATGCGTTTGTCGTGACAACCACCCAGAATCCGCTGAATGATGCGGACGACTTTTCCATTACCGTTGTTTTCCAAACGGTTGGACCATTACGAGGCGAAAGTGACGAATGGTTCAAGGCCACTGGATTGGTCGATGCCAATGCCTTGGGCTTGAGTGCCGACTGGGGCGTTGTGCTTAACTCGCACGGGCAAGTTGGTTTTGGTATGGGCGAAGGATTTCTGACCGAAAGCACAACGCTGTATTCAAATCAAGCAGGTTTGGCCGATGGGCAAATGCACATGGCCACCGCAGTTCGTTCTGGCGACGAAATGGCAATTTACATCGATCATGATTCGGTGACGCAAATGTCCGGCGCCAGCGAACAGGTTCGACGCAAATTCGGACTTTCCATCGGTGACGTCTTAAACGGAGGTGGTCCGTTTTCGGGTGATATAGGAGAGGTGCGGCTTTATTCGAGTGCGCTGACGCCATTCGAGGTTGCTGACTTGCACCAGGAATTGGAAAGCTTCTATCAGAATGTTCGTCCCGTTGCCACGCCCGATAGCTACACCACGATGGAAGACGGTTTGCTGTTGGGTGTGAGCGAACCGGGGGTTTTGGCGAACGATACAGACGCCGATGGCGATGTCTTGAGTGCCGTTCTGGTGTCCAGCACGCAATTTGGTTCGCTGTCATTGAATCCGAATGGCAGCTTTGTCTACGTGCCGAATGAGAATTTCCATGGAGTCGATTCGTTTCAGTATTCGGCAACCGATTTTCGATCTTCTGAACCGGTAACGGTAACCATCAACGTAACGCCAACGTATGATCCGCCGCAGTTGCTGACCGACAGCTATAAGTCATTGTCCGGCGAAAATTTGGTGGTTGATGCGCAAGACGGTTTGTTGGCCAACGACATTAACATAGATCAGAATCCGCTTTCGGCGCGCCTGGCATCACAACCGCCTGCAGGTCAGGGCACCGTAAACTTGGCAACGGACGGCAGCTTTGTCTATTCGCCCAATGGTTTTGCCGGAACGACTAGTTTTCAATATCAAATTGATGATGGCGTACAACTTTCACCGTCGCAAACGGTAACGTTGGTGATTAATTCGCCACCGGTGGTCCACGACGACGTGTGGGCGTTGAACGAAGACACTGTGTTCCAAACAAACGACGGTGTCTTGGCGAACGATGTCGATCGGGAAGGAAATGGCCTAACGGTGACGCTGATTGAAGATGTGCAACACGGCAGTTTGGAGTTGCAGTCGAATGGTCAGTTTGTCTACACGCCGAACCTTGATTACGTGGGAAGCGATCTGTTTCGATATCGAGTGTCGGATGGGATCGATGAGTCGGAGGACGTCGCTACGGTTCGCTTGCAAGTGGTCGCGGTCAATGACGCTCCGGTAGCAGAAATGGATTCATACGTTTTGCGAAAAGGACAAATTCTGGGCATAGCGGCCGTGGATGGCGTTTTGGCGAATGACTCGGACGTGGATGACCAGGCATTGGGAGTTCGCTTGGTTAGCGGACCCGTAAACGGAAGTTTGGATCTGCGGAGTGATGGTTCGTTGCGATACGAACCGAACGTAGGATTTGCCGGCCGAGATGCCTTTACGTACGTTGCCGTCGATGCGTCCGCTGCGGAGTCAGAACCGGTAGAAGTGGCGTTGTGGGTGGCGGTGGAAACCAATGACATAGTTATCAATGAACTACATTACGATCCGCCGGTGGTGACCACGCCCGCCGAATTCATCGAGTTGTACAACGCCACCAACGAACCGGCCGACATTTCAGGCTGGTATTTTGACGATGGCGTCACATTTGCGTTTCCAGACAACACCGTCATCTTGCCCAACGCATATTTGTTGGTTGCTGAATCACCCGAAACCATGTCCAGCGAATTTGGTGTCAGTGCGTTTGGGCCTTGGCAAGGCAGTTTAGCTAATCAAGGAGAAACGCTTACGCTCAGAAATGCGGTCGGTCGACAAATTGATCACGTGGATTACCGGCAAGGATTTCCGTGGCCGATTGCATCGGGCGGCGAAGGACCTTCGCTGGAACTGATACATCCTTCGCTGGAAAATGACCTCGGCGGCAGTTGGCGCTCGGGAAGCGAACCGACGCCAGGGCGAACCAACAGCATATTCGCTTCCAATGCCGCTCCGCAAATTCGCAAAGTCCAGCATCAGCCGCAGCAGCCAACTTCGATCGAATCGACGACTATCACCTCCGAGGTGACCGATCCGCAGGGCGTGGCGGCGGTGGAATTGGAATATCAAGTGGTGTTGCCGGGCGAATTCGTACCAGCGCTGCTGCCCGTTCCGTTGACCGACTTGCGTCGCAACGCCGATACGCCTCGTGAACCCAATCCTGCTTACTTCGATCCTGCCAATTGGACAAAAGTTGTCATGCGCGACGACGGCCAGGCAGCGGACGAAGCGGCCAATGACGGTGTTTATTCGGTAACGTTGCCTGCTCAAATCAATCGGGCACTGGTACGGTATCGCATCACTGTTATGGATACGTTGGGCGAATCGGTTTTGGTGCCCTACGACGATGATCGAACCGAGAATTTTGCCTACTTCGTGTACGACGGCGTGCCTGAATACGAAGGAACGTCCGCAGAAGTTATGGAATCGCTGCCGGTCTATCACGTGATTGCTCGTGCCAATGACGTGTCACAAGTGATGGCGTATCGTTCGACCGATCAAATTGCACAGGGGACGCAGGCGAGATTTGCCTATAACTGGCCGGCAGCCTTTGTTTACGATGGTCAAGTCTATGACAACATCAGTTTTCGTCTGCGAGGTGCGAACGGACGGTACCAACTTCGCGGCAAACGGAGTATGCGATTTCGCTTTAATGATGGCGAATATTTTGCCGCGAACAATCAAGATGGCGAACCGTTTCCCGAACCGCTGCGCACTCTGACGACCGGCAAGATGTTTGATAATCGAGGCACGTTGACGTACGCCTTGAATGAAACCGTCAACATGTATTTGTACAACTTGATTGGCTTGCCCGCTCCTGAAACGCAGTACGTGCATTTTCGAATGATCGATAGCGCAGAAGAACAGCCCGATGCGTGGAGTGGTGACTTCTGGGGACTGAACTTTGTTTTGGAGACGTATGATTCGCGTTTTCTGGACAATCATGACCTAGAACCAGGCAACCTATATAAATTAATCAACCAGACCACCAATTGGGAACAACAACAACGATATCAAGCGCCAAGTGCCGTGAGTGACGGTAGCGACCATGACAACATAGAACGTAATCTTCGTGGATCAAATACGGCGGAATACATAGATGCTCACGTCAATCTGGAAAAGTACTATTTGTTTCATGCGCTGGCCGAAGCGATTCGTCACTATGACTTTTGGCCTAGTGCCAACAAGAACATGGTCTACTATTTTGAACCGGATTATCTTCCGGAAAATGATTTTTTGGGAAAGCTCTGGATTCTGCCGTGGGATACCGATGCGTCTTGGGGACCAACTTGGAACCGCGGCCATGACGTGGTTTACAATGCGTTGTTTCCGGCGACCGGAAGCGGCGCCGACAATCAGTCGACACCGGAGTTGTGGCCGGCGTATTTCAACGTCGTTCGCGAAATTCGAGATCTATTATGGCAGCCGGATCAGATCGAACCGATCGTCCAGCAATTTGCGGATGTCATTAAGCCACTGGAAGCTGCTGATCTGGCTCGTTGGCGAGGCGGACCGTCAACCGAAGGCAGTTATAGCGGTCTGACCGGTGCCGGTGTGCAGGGCATCGACGCATTGGTCGTCGACATGTTGAACTTTGCGTTCGAAGGAGGAAATTGGCCGGGCGGGTCGGTCGGTCGTGGTGGCCGAGCGGATGATTTGGATGCGCTACAGGGTACTCGAGGTGAAGGGGATCAAATTCCGGAAACTCCGACAATTTCTTATTTGGGCGAAGCAAATTTCCCGGTGAACGCCCTGCGATTTGGTGTCTCGGCGTTTGCGGATCCACAGGGCAACGATACCTTTGCGGCTATGGAATGGCGCATCGCCGAAATCACGGATCCAGCTGCGCCCGCATTCGATCCGAATGCCAAATTTAAACCGGAGTGGATGGCTGATTGGGAGTCGGGCGAACTTACTGATTACGCAGCGGAAATACAACCTCCCTCCACAGCGGTTTCGGCAGGCCACACGTATCGCGCTCGAGTCCGTATGCAAGATGATTCGGGACGCTGGAGTCATTGGTCGGCGCCGCTACAGTTCACCGCGTCGGCTCCCGAAACAACCAGCTTAGCGGATGCCGTTCGGATTGCGGAAATTCACTATCATCCGGCCAATCCGACTGTGGCTGAAGTATTGGCGGGATTCAATGATGCGGATGATTTTGAATTTATTGAATTAGTGAACATCAGTGATCGTGTGATTGACTTGAGCGGCTTAGCATTGGTTCAAGAAATAGTGGAAGGCGAAGTGGAAGGTGTGACGTTTGAATTTGCTGGCGGAGCGGTTTTGCAGCTGGAGCCGGGGCAACGCGTTGTAGTTGCCGAAGATGTCGGCGCGTTTCAATTTCGCTATGGAAGTAACGTGCCCCTTGCCGGTGAATGGTCCGGCGGATTGGCCAACAGTAGTGAGCTACTGACAATGGCAGCAGACGGAATTACGATTCAGCAGTTCCGCTATCACGACGATTGGTACGAAGCCACGGACGGTGACGGGTTTTCTTTGCAAGTTGTCGACGTTAACGCGGCGCTGGTGAATTGGAACGAAGCAGCCGGTTGGATGGCGAGTTCTCGCGAAGGTGGAAGCCCTGGAACGGATGATTCGGTTACTAGAATTCCAGGCGACGCCAATGGCGATGGTGTTTTCAATTCGTCAGATTTCGTTACCGTTTTTCAGGCAGGAGAATATGAAGATTCGATTCTGGGAAATTCGACGTTCGAAGAGGGAGACTGGAACGGAGATGGAGATTTTACGACGGCCGACTTGGTTTATGCCTTCACCGAGGGTAACTATGTTAATCTGGTTGTCCAATTAGATGACCTGTCGCAATCTGCTTCTATGCGTGCGGCGGAATCGGCGATGACGGTCGTCGCCAGAGATCGATTTTTTGAACACTGGGACGGCAAGCGGGTGTAGCGAATCGACGCGGTCAGTTTCATTCTTGGGTAATTGCGAGTTTTGGTTAGGTGCCATCCAAGAACCAAAAAAAGTGGCCTCATGTCGGCTTGTTCGACATGAGCGTAAGTTTTTCCGTTAGCGATCTCCAGGCGCCGAGCGATGCGCCTTGTGTCAGATCGTCCGACAGGACGCAGAGTAACCGCGAGGCTCGAGCACACAATTGTGAATGGCACCAACTGAAACCCCAACTGAAACCTCCTCCCAGGCGGCACGCCGTCCTGTTCCGGGCCAACGGCCCAGCAGATTGCATTGTCCAGGACAACGTCCTGGGAAGGTGATCTATATTACAGGAATCAGCACTGAAGAGGCGGCCGGTTGTTCGGGAAAATTCCGCAATCGGTTGGGCCGTTGGCCCGAAGATAGATTCGTCGTCGCGGTCCCAGGACGTTGTCCTGGGCTAGACAATCGGCTGGCCCTTCGGGCCGAAGAACTGGGATCTGCGCCCTTGAATCGCAGCGTTCTATTTGTTCTGCTTAACACGACGGATATTTCGTTGGCCTCGCGCAGCTGGCACTCGGCGGTCGCTTCTGAGTGACGCTACTTTGTTTCGATATATCCTTCCCGAATTTGCTTGCCGTCCCAATACTGCGGTGGCTGAGGCCCACGCTCCATTTGGACGATATTTTTTCTGGGGATCTCTAGGCCTGCAAGTTGAAATGTCTTCGAACGCAATGATTGGTTCAGCGACAGGTTCACGACTGCTTCTTCGCTGATGTCCAACCGACCGTCTGGCGTTAGCTGCTTGAACACCAATTTTCTTGGATACCCGAATGCTAACTCTGGAGGAAACTGTGGCGCGACATCTAAGGAGGCGGTATACCCATTACTCGATGCCTCAATCCGGCAAACGTGAGGCTTCGGTTCTTCCCCGAGTGTTACTGATATTCGTGCGCCGTGTTGATTCGTCCACTCGCCTTTTACTCGCCGCGGTTCGCTTGAAAACGAAAGATTATGTCGGTCCTTCGTTTGAATCACATTCATATCTTGCTTCACGCTCTCATGGCTGATCAACACGGCGGTTATTCCACAAGCCAGTCCGTACAACCGAGGATCTGACGGTACGCGCGCAATGTCTGGCTCATTCGAAATAGGCCAGCGGTGGATTGCCATTCCCACTATGAAGGGAATGGTATCTTCCTCCCAGAAAATATAATCATCTCCCGTGAACGATCGAACTCGGCGACGACCGTCCTTACCCCATTGGTCTTCACGAACCAATCGACCAAGAACTCGAGTGGTACGCCGGAATTCGTCATTCTGGTTCGAACCTCCTTCGATGAACACGTTCGCTCGCACATCAACCCTAAAATCATCTAGCTTCATCTGGCCAGCTATGACCGACTCGAGTTTTTCGAATCGAGCTTTACTTTCCTGCGCTAAGGCTTGACGAACCATACCGAATACCATGATTGTGCAAAGCATTGCTAACCGAATTCGAGGCACATTTCGCCATGGCGAACTTCGCATTCCCGTAGCAGACCTACCAACAGACATCGTAAATCCTCCTTAGACCGAAAACACCGCGAATCCTTTCCAACACGACGTTGCGCACAGCAACGTGACGACATGGCATGTTGTAGCGAACAGGCTCTTTTGGGTCAAAGATATTCTTCGCAAGGGGGCGTAGGTAACGGTAGCTGTGTACCACCGCCGCCGTTTCAAAAAGTCAAGTTTTCGTTTACGCTTGTCATGGCGAAATTGTTGGCTCGATCACGCGAACCGAGCCGAGTAGTTGATTCGCTGATTCCGTTTGTTGGTCCGCGAATAACGCGTTCCAGTTGCAGATATGATCCCTTTCGTTTCGCCGCTTTTTTCCCAAAGAATTGCCAACCCATGTCGTCTCATTCGAACACGATCAAGCGTCTGACAGTCCCTGAATTTTCGGCCATGAAGCACAAGGGAGAACGGATTGCCATGCTGACCGCGTATGACTACAGCATGGCGTCGCTGGTGGATCAAGCTGGCATTGATGGCATTCTGGTAGGTGACAGCATGTCCATGGTAGTGCAAGGACATGACAGTACGTTGCCGGTAACGTTGGACGAAATGATTTACCATGCGAACATGGTGGGCCGAGCCGTCCAGCGAGCATTGGTCGTGGTGGATATGCCGTTCCCGTCCAATTATCTGGGCGTGCATCGCGCCATCGAGAATGCGGGTAATATTCTCAAGCGTAGTCAAGCGCAAGCCGTCAAATTAGAAGGGGGCGCGGAGCAGTCGTCCGTAATTGCCGGTTTGGTGGCTGCTGGTATTCCGGTCATGGCCCATGTCGGTTTACGGCCGCAAAGCGTACATCAGCTGGGTGGATACCGTGTGCAACGGGATGCCGAGCAATTGATGGAAGATGCCGTGGCTGCAGAAAATGCGGGCGCGTTTTCGGTCGTGTTGGAATGCATTCCCGATTCCGTGGCCACGGAAATTTCCGCAAAGCTTAGGATTCCTACAATCGGCATTGGGGCCGGTCCACATTGCGACGGTCAAATCCTGGTGTTTCACGACTTGCTTGGCTTAACGCCCGGAAAACTGCCGAAACATGTTAAGAAGTACGCGGAACTGGGGCAGATCATTCGAAATGCCGTGGCCGCGTACTGTGAAGACGTCAAACAACAGCAGTTTCCAGGACCAGAAAACAGCTTTCAGTGATCGGTTGGTTCGGCACGCATTCGGCCAACTCGCCAGCTAGCAGACGAAGGATCGAACATGCCCAACCGACTTGCCACAGAATCAAGTCCCTATCTGTTGCAACACGCAGAAAACCCCGTAGATTGGCATCCTTGGGGCGAAGAAGCGTTGAATCGATCCAAACGAGAAGACCGGCCTATCTTCTTGTCCATTGGCTATTCCGCGTGTCACTGGTGTCACGTCATGGAACACGAAAGCTTTCAGGACCCACACATTGCGGCCATCATCAACAGCAACTTCATTCCCATCAAAGTGGACCGCGAAGAACGACCTGACTTAGACCAGATCTATATGCATGCGGTGCAGTTGATGACAGGCCGAGGTGGGTGGCCGATGTCTGTGTTCTTGACGCCCGAATTGACACCTTTTTTTGGCGGCACCTATTGGCCTCCCAAAGCCACGTTGGGCATGCCGGGCTTTGACCACGTTTTGCACGCCGTAATAGACGCTTGGCAGAACCGCCGCCAGTTAGCTCGAGACCAAGCGCAGGCGCTGACCAACCGCATTGCGGCCATCGGAAATTCTGGTCCGAACGGATCGTTGCATTCGGGCTTATTGGAATCGGCAGCGAACCAATTGTTAGCTTCGGCCGATCAATCGAACGGCGGATTTGGCGACGCGCCGAAGTTTCCCCATTCGCTGGACATTCAGCTGCTGTTTCGGTTGCATCGTCGCTTTGGCAATGCCGATTGTTTGCAGCATGCGTGTCTTTCGCTGGACAAGATGGCGGCCGGTGGTATCTATGATCACTTGGCCGGCGGGTTCGCTAGATATTCCGTCGACGATCATTGGTTAGTGCCGCACTTTGAAAAAATGCTGTA
>JAGQOZ010000126.1 GCA_020426955.1 Planctomycetales bacterium | reverse complement strand
GATATGGTTCACGTTTACGACGTGGTCAAACGAAGCAAGTCAGTCCTGATAGGCCCCAACTGCCCCGGCGTTATTACTCCCGAAGAATGCAAGATTGGCATTATGCCGGGCTACATTCACAAGAAGGGCCCGATCGGCGTTATGAGTCGCTCCGGAACGCTGACGTATGAAGCGGTATGGCAGCTCAGCAATCTTGGCTTGGGGCAAACAACATGCGTGGGGCTGGGTGGAGATCCGATTGTGGGAACTTCGTTCATTGATCTTCTGAAGATGTTCCAGGACGACCCGGAAACCGAAGCCATTTTGATGATGGGCGAAATCGGAGGATCGGCGGAAGAAGAAGCCGCTGCATTCGTCAAGCAACACGTTACCAAGCCGGTGGCCGCCTTCATCGCTGGACGAACCGCACCTCCCGGCAAGCGAATGGGACACGCCGGTGCCATTATTTCTGGTGGCAAGGGTACGGCGGCGGAAAAGGTGGCTGCCTTGGAAGACGCTGGTATTGTCGTCGCAGAAAGTCCTGCCGATATGGGAACGGCTGTGCAACGAGCGATCGCGAAGGCCTAAGACGCTGTACGCCTCACTGATGGTTTGAAGCGGTGGCTAGCGGACCAACAAGGCCACCGGTTCTTGGTGTTTCAATCAGCACAGCGGGAAATCAAATTGGCACACCCCAAAAGAATACAAATCGCCAATGCCGGGTGGGCCTAATTTCTATTTGTTCGATGGCGTATATGCAGCCTTGGAAGTCTCGATTTCACGCCACATACGTAACTGAGGGTACGGAAACGTTCTCCGTTATGCGATAGAATGTGGACTCAAAAATTCAAAAGTAGAGTCCGAATCCAAGAAAGGATTGCAATGCGGAAGAGACTAGATTGTTGTGGCCGTTGGATCGTATGGTTTTGTTTCATGGTATCACCTGCCGTCGCGCAGAAGACGACAGTGGCTCCCGTCGAAGGTGCAAAGCTGGGCGAAACCAAGAACGTTCATCAATGTGGCAACCTGTTCTTGGCAGGCCAACCTACGGAAGAAGATTTTGCGAACCTTCGCCAAAACGGCGTAACGCGAATCATTACACTCAGAGCCGACAGTGAAATTGACTTCGACGAAGCCGCCAAATCAAAGGCAGCCGGTCTGGAGTTTGTCTCCATGCCCATCGATTCGCCCGATGCCATTACAGATGACTTTCTAGGCGAGCTTCGCAAATTGCTGAGCGACAAGGGCAAACCTACTTTGTTGCATTGCGGCTCGGCAAACCGAGTTGGTGCGGTGTGGATGGCTCATCGAGTGTTGGACGAAGGTGTGGACCTGGAAACCGCGTTGGCCGAAGCCAAAGAAGTTGGTCTGCGTAGTGAAGCCATGGAGAGTCGAGTAAAAGAGTATATCGTTCAGCAATCGACCAATTCGATTGGCGAACAAAGCGTGAATCCCGGCATCAACGATCGCTTTCTTGACCCGGCGCTGGACATCAAGGAATGGGTAGAACGGTTTGAAGTGGAAAGCCGAGAAGTTTTTGGCAATCGGGACCGAGTGCTGGCGGCCATGCAATTGAAGCCTGGGATGATCGTCGCCGACGTGGGTGCTGGTACCGGCGCGTTTACTCGAGTTTTTTCGAAAGCGGTTGGTCCGGAAGGTTGGGTCTACGCGGTAGATATTTCGCCCAAATTTTTGGAACACATTAGCTCGAAGTCAGCCGAAGAGAATTTGGGAAATGTTTCGGCCGTGTTTGGTAGTGCCAAGTCCATTAACTTGCCTCCCGCTTCGGTGGATGTGATCTTCATTTGCGATACGTATCATCACTTTGAGTATCCGGAATCAACCTTGGCGTCCATCAACAAAGCACTCAAGCCTGGTGGCGTGCTAGTTCTGATTGACTTTGAACGCATCCCCGGCAAGTCTCGCGAATGGACGCTCAGTCACGTCCGCGCGGGCAAAGATGTTTTTCGTCAGGAAGTGGAAGCTGCTGGCTTCGCGCTGCTAGAAGAAGTGAAGGTGGAAGGGTTCGAAGAAAACTATTTCCTGCGATTACAAAAGCGATAACTCCGATTCGGTTCAGGCTGTTTCTATTGCTCGTTCGAACTAGGGCGACATGGTGTCCCCGTGATTGTATCGAGCACACGCAATAAGGGGTTTGTGTTGGCTTCGCCCGTAATCCTAACCGTGCTAACGGCCATTAGCATTTTGCTGCTGGCGCCGTGCTGCGTCCTGTTTGTGCAGTGCCTATTTTCGCTCTGGCGTACTCCGCCAGTTCAAGATTCCGTTGGCGAGGAATTGACGATCGCGGTGATCATTCCGGCGCACAACGAGTCAGAGATGATTGTAAAGACGCTTCAGTCTGTGCGAGCTCAATTGCGGCAGGAAGACAGGCTATTGGTTGTCGCGGACAACTGCACCGATGAAACGGCCGCATTGGCCAGACAAGAGGGTGCCGTTGTCATTGAACGCCAGGATTTTGCAAACGTGGGCAAGGGATTTGCCCTGCAGCGAGGCATCGAAGAGCTTAGTGACCACCCGCCGGATGTATTGGTGTTGATTGACGCGGATTGCCAACTTGAACCGATGTGTCTGGAGGCACTTGCCGGGGAAGCAGGCCGACGATCGCGACCCATACAAGGATGCTACCTGATGTTACCGCCGCCAAACGCAAGGACGTCCGACTATATTTCGGCCTTGGCAGTGCTAATCAAAAACCGAGTGCGGCCCAGGGGCATGCGAAACTTGCGCCTCCCCTGTTTGATCACGGGTTCTGGATTCGCAATTCCGTGGAGCCTGCTTAGCAAAATCCAAATCGCCAGCGGAAATATCGTCGAGGACATGCAAATTGCGATCGATCTGGCGTTGGCCAATGCGGCGCCGATCTACTGCGACTCGGCCGTCTTGAGGTCCTTACTTCCGACGCAACGAAACGTAGTCAGGGCGCAACGTACTCGTTGGGAGCACGGCCACCTCGCGACTCTTCGCGACCAAGTCCCCCGTTTGCTGGTCAGCTTTTTGCGATCCGGACGATTGAGTCTCTTGGCGATGGCACTTGATATTTCGGTACCACCCCTTGCGCTCTTGACCGTCAGTGTCATGGCTATGCTCGTGGCCTGCGGAGGTTGGGCAATTGTTGCGAACGCGTGGTTGCCGCTGCTGGTGACGGCCACGTCATTTTTCCTGATTGCGTCATCTGTTAGCATCGGATGGTACGTCGTTGGTCGAACGATTGTACCTGCCGCGAAACTGATGTACACTCCATTGTACATCATCACCAAGCTGCCGATTTATTTTCAGTTCTTGTGGAAACCTCAAACAACTTGGGTGAAGACGTCACGCGAGGGCACACGCATCGATCCGATCGAAGAAAACCATCCTCGCGCTCATACGGGCCAACCGGCACCCAACCGCAGAATCTCGCAATAGTGCTTAAACGATAGTTGGCATCACTACGTCACGTCGCCCAAGGCATCGGTTGAATTGGCGCGAAGGTAGTCTTCATGACATGCGTCTGACTAGACTCGCTCGCATTGTGAATGGCCAACACAAGCTCGTTTACGTGGAGCGAAAAGTCGGCGGAAAGTCGACAATCTCGCTTTTCCCTGATTGATTCGGCCATCTCGACTACGCCACGTGCAAAATCCATTTGTTGTGAGCCTCGATACTTATATTTTTGTGGTCCGCTGCCAACCAGTCGGCACCTAACCTTAAACGGCGACACTCGCACTCCGCGACGAAATCGTATTCGACGACGAATATAAACCGGTGAACGGTAATACCAGCAATCGTCCGTGCAAAGAATGCCGTCGTCGCCAATGATCTTCAAGTGGTGGTCGTGCGGCGCAACAATACTGCATGTCAGTCTTGCCACAACACCAGACTGAAACGTCACACACGCCACGGAGAAATCCGGGGCGTTTACTTGCAACGGTGTATCGGTGAGTTTGTCATCTATCAAACAGGACGAAAACGCGGTAACGCTTGTCGCCGGTCCAAAAAACGCTGGTAACCAAGTCAGGTAGTACCCGGCATGTTCCATGGTACAGCCAACTTCGAATTCATCGACAGCGGGCCAAGGAATTCCCGTGGCACTTTTCCAATCACGATAGGGAAACGTGTGAATTAACCCGTCGTCCATTTCGGCATAGACTAATCGGACGCGACCGATTCTCTCGTCTCGCAGTGCCTTCCATACCGTTTGCGCGCATTCGCCTAATAAACTGCAAGGAGCCGACGAAAGCTGAAGCTGGTTTTCCTTGGCCAATTGGACAAGCAATTCTGCCGGTTCCATTTCCGTTGCCAGTGGCTTTTCCGAATAGACATGTTTGCCTGCCTGAAGACACGCCCGGCTTACTTCGAAGTGATCGCGTGGGTTTGTCAAGTTCAGAACGATCTCGACCTGTTCGTCGTTCAAAATCTCGTCGAGACTGCGATAGTGTCGGACCTCATAGTTTCGAGCGAACAGTGCGGCCCGCAGTTCGTTCGTGTCGGTTGCACCTCGTAAAATCAGGTTGGGATGGTTCCTTAGCGTCGCAACGTAGTAGTCCGCCACGAATCCACAGCCAACAATTGCCAAATTCATAGAGATCATTTCCTGCTAGGCGCTAATTCCAGCGAACCGTTTTCCACCGCTACCAATCTAAACTCAATTTATTCCATAACCGCGCTGAGACAAGTGAAACCTATCGTCATGACGATGCACCGAGACATGAAGCAAAACTCGTCAAGAACGAGCCTTGCTGCCGAATTCCAGCGACACAATAATATCGTGGAAGTTTCGCGTTAAAAGAACGGGGAATACTGATGTTGCGGTCGCATAGGTACCTGCGCGAATGCCTATTTGTTTTTGCCCCGATGCATCTAGGTCCAATTCCACTACCAAAACAAGTGGTCCAGTAGGTTCCAAAACTGGTAACACTTCAATCCCAGTCCAGCGGTTGAAATTGCAGAAACTGACCTCGCATGAAGATTGCCTACGTTCTAAATCAATATCCGTATTCTAGCTGCACTTTTATTCGCCGCGAAATACTTGGACTGGAAAAAAATGGCTTGGAAGTCGTTCGCTATTCCTTACGAAAGCCAGAATTAGAAATCGTTGACGACGCGGACAAGTCAGAGGCTCAAAAAACAAAGATCGTGCTGCAACAAGGAGCGGCAAGTCTGCTGTTGACCACCTTCACAACCATGCTGCAACATCCAGGTCGATTCCTTGCCGCACTCAAACTGGCGATATCACTAGGCCGACATTCGGACCGTGGATTGCTGGTTCACCTTATTTACCTTGCGGAATCATGCTTACTTTCAAAATGGTTTCGCGCGGATGGAATCCAGCACGTTCATTCGCATTTCGCAAACAACGCCACAACTGTCGCGGCGCTTTGCCGAGCGTTGGGCGGGACACCGTTTAGTTTCACCGTCCACGGCCCTCACGACTTTGATCAACCAGTATCGATATCTTTAGGCAAGAAGATCGAATTGGCGTCATTTGTCGTTGGCATCAGCTCGTTTACTCGAGGTCAGCTGTTTCGCTGGTGCCAGTACCAACATTGGTCCAAGGTTCACATTGTCCACTGTGGCGTGGACGATCGCTTCTTAACAGAATCAACCACACCATTGCCCGATTCTTCTGTCTTTGTCAACATTGGACGATTTGGCGAACAAAAGGGACACCCGATCCTGATCGAGGCACTCGGGCAGTTGGCAAACGAAGGCCACCGTTGCAAACTTATTCTGGTCGGCGACGGACCGCTTCGTCCTCAAATCAGACAACTCTGCGAAGAACTTGGCGTTCTTGATCAGGTTACATTTGCTGGTTGGGCTAGTGATGACGAAGTTCGCAACTACGTACTCGATTCGCAGCTGCTGGTACTACCAAGTTTCGCCGAGGGGTTGCCGGTCGTCATTATGGAGGCACTGGCGCTGGGTAGACCTGTGATTGCTACCCATATCGCCGGAATCCCCGAACTTGTCGCGTCCGATTGCGGCTGGTTAGTTCCATCAGGATCAGCCTCGCATTTGGCCGAAGCTATGAAGGCAGCTATGATAACTCCCGTCGAGCAACTAAGTCGAATGGGCGAATGCGGTCGAAATCGCGTCACCAAGGAACACAATGTCATGAACGAAGCAAGCAAACTCGCCGGCCTTTTTCACACGTATTCCGAGACCACCACTCCATGATTTTTAGAAAGACATGCCAGAATGACTCGTCGGCGAGTTTTGGTGAGTGCAAACAATCTGATATTGATTTCAACAGAACGGAAATTCTTTTGGTCGCCGACATCGAACATGCAGTGGTTGATTGCGTTAGAATATGAGAAACTTCTGGTATGCACGAATCAACACCTCAAATCGGAGCCTGCAGTTGGGCGGATGCCCTGGATCAGTTGGTTGACCAGCGATTTCCTTCGTTGGTCAGCCTGCGACGGCAATTGCACGAAAGTCCGGAACCGTCCGGCGAAGAACGCGAAACCAGTTTGCGACTGTACCAAGATATCGGTTCGCTAGGACCGTATGTGCAGCTAGGGCCGGATGGCATCGGTGTCATCGCCGACTGGGATCTAGATCATTTGCCATCCGGATTTCCGCTATTGGCTTTGCGAGCGGACATTGACGCGTTGCGCATCCACGATGAAAAAGACGTGGAGTATCGCAGCAAGAAAGACGGGCTGATGCACGCCTGCGGACATGACGTTCATACCACCATCATGCTGGGTGTTGTGGCAACAATCTGTCAGATGAAAAAGCAGGGCAGTTTGCCTTGGCCGGTTCCGTTGCGAACCATCTTTCAGCCGGCCGAAGAAATCTGCCAAGGCGCAGATGCCATGATCAAGGCCGGCGCTTTGGACGGTGTTGGAGCCATCCTGGCCACCCACGTAGAACCTCGTCTGCCCGTGGGAACCATCGGTTTTCGCGAAGGTGTATTGACGGCCAGTTGTGACGAAATGCGTATCCAAATCATCGGGCAAGGTGGCCACGCAGCGCGTCCTCACGAATCTCGCGATCCTATTTGTGCCGCTGCCACGCTAATCCAGTCGCTGTACCTACAGATCCCTCGTGCCACAGACAGTTTGGATTCCGTGGTGGTCACTGTCGGCAAGATTGTTGGCGGACACAATTTCAATGTGATACCAGAGCGAGTGATCTTGGAAGGTACGGTGCGAACGCTGGATACGGCTGTTCGCGACAATGCCGTCGATCATATTCGAAGAATTGCGGCCGGCGTAGGCCAAACGTCCGATACCGAAATCACCGTCGAATTCGGTCTGAACGCACCGCCCGTCACCAACGATGCTCGAATCATTCGCATGCTGCAAGGTATTACACACGAAGTGTACGGCCCGAGTGCTATTCGTAAAATTATTCGACCCAGCATGGGAAGCGAAGACTTTGCGTTCTATTTGAAAACAGTACCTGGTGCGATGCTGCGAATCGGCGTGCGCAGCGACGCTATTGGTCGGCATGGTTTGCATACATCGCTGTTTGACATTGACGAAGAAGCGATGCGAGTTGCGATTCGCGTCCTGGCGCGAGCTTGCATTCGATGGTACGACCCTGATTCGCCCAATCCGATCAGTTTGGATATCGATTCATAGCCGCCGGTTTTGCAGCGATCTAACGCAAAGGGGTTGTTGGTGAGAAAGCTTGTTTTCGAAAAATCAGAATATCCGACCATCGGAGTCGAACTGGAATTAGGACTCGTCGACTCGCAAAGCATGGAACTGACCAGTCGCATCAATGATCTGCTATACCAACTTCCGCCCGATGTGAAGGAACGAGTAAAGCCGGAATTGATGCAATGCTGTGTGGAAATCAACACATCCATTTGTCATGACGTCAAGGCAGTTGATGCCGAATTGACGCGGCTGGTGCACACCGTTCAGTCCGTGGCTGACAACATGGGAATTCGTTTGTGGTGGGGCGCCACGCATCCGTTTAGCATGTGGCAAGACCAGCGAGTGACGCCCAGCGAACGTTACGAAGATTTGGTCATGCTGCTACAAGAGATGGCTCGGCGATTAATCACCTTTGGCCTGCACGTCCATATTGGAGTTGATTCGGGCGATAAAGCAGTGATGATCTGCGATCGAATCATGCAACATCTGCCCACGCTGTTGGCGCTCACCTGCAGCAGCCCCTTCTGGGAAGGACGCGATACCGGGCTGTTTTCCTATCGCTCGAAAATCATGGAAGGCCTGCCCACGGCCGGCTTGCCGTCGTTGATGCGGAATTGGAGTGAATACACTTGGTTGATCAATCACTTGGTAGACACTGGCTTCATCAATACCATTCGAGAAATCTGGTGGGACGTGCGTCCACATCATCGATTTGGCACCGTCGAAGTTCGCATCTGCGATATGCCGGGCTCGCTGGATGACGTCTTGGCTGTCACCGCACTGATTCAATGTCTAGTCAAAAGCCTTAGCGATGAAATTGACGAAGGCACCTACCAACATGATTGCCACCCGATGATTGTGCGGCAGAATAAATGGCGAGCGTGCCGGTTTGGCAATCAAGCTCCGCTGGTCAATTCGTTCACCTTTGAAGTGGAAACGGTTGGCGATATCGTGCGACGGATGATTCGCGAATTAGAACCAACTTCGCGCGAACTAGGCTGCTGGGAATATCTGCAACGCAATCAGAAAATTGCCGACGGCGAAGGCTGGGCTTATCGCCAACGTCGTATGCAGGACCAGAGCTGCGCGCGAGAAATGGTGGATCAGCTGACGTGGAATTCGCGAATATCCGACAGCTAGTAGAACATCGCCGCAGTAAGCCATCTGCTCGCAATCCTAGCCCGAAACGTAAGTGACGGACGGAGGAGATATTCGCACTACTGAAAACGCAGAATATTGCGTTCGGCCGGATCTTTCAAGCTGTCGGCCAGCTTAGCCAAGGCTTCGGTTTCAATCTGCCGCACTCGCTCTCGAGTCAATCCTAGCTGTTCGCCAATTTCCTTTAGCGTATGCGGTTCCATGTGATCCAAGCCAAATCGCATGCGAAGCACGGTTGCTTCGCGAGGATCCATGGAGGCCATCATGTCTTTTACATGCTTAAGCACGTCGCTTTCTAGCAATTCATCTTCCGGCGTCTTCATGCGTTCGTCCATGACGATTTCGCCCAAGGACCAGCCCGCGTCGGATTGATCCGTTTGCGGAGTAGAATTGTAAATATTGATGGCCTTCTTGATGATGGGCAACTTCTTTTTGGGAAGCCCCAGGACTCGAGCAATCTCTTCCAATGTTGGCGAACGACCTAGCTCTTCCGTTAGCCTCGCATTCGCTCGACGCCACTTTGACAGCAGTTCGACCATGTAGGCCGGAATGCGAATCGTCTTGGCCGAATTAATCAACGCTCGCTTGATTGATTGCTTGATCCAATAGCTGGCGTAGGTACTGAAGCGAGTGCCCATGGCTGGATCAAATCCCTCGACGGCTCGCAGCAAACCCAAGTTGCCTTCTTCAATCAGATCTTGCAGCCCCAAGCCCTTGCCGGTGTAGCTGCGAGCGATATTGACTACCAGTCGCAAGTTGGCACGAACCATGTGATCTCGAGCTCGAATATCACCCTGAGCAATTCTTGCGGCCAATTCGCGTTCATCGGCGGCACTCAACAATGAAGTCTCGTTGATTTCACGAAGGTACGTTTCCAGCGGCGTCTGCACACTGGCATCTTCGTTGGACCGGACTTCAGTAGTGGATTCGGCGTTTCGTTCGGCTTTGACCATTGTGACTCTGATGATCCCAAAAGATAGACAAGCGTTGGTATTTGATAGACTGAACATCGACGCTTGTTGCACAGATCTGAAGCATGCAATGACAGCGTGTGAGTGTGCCGGTCTGAACGATTTTGCTGCAGAGGCGCAAGAAACAACCCTGCCGCATTGTAGCGACAGGGTTGTAGTGATCGTAATTCTTGAGCCGATTCTAGGTCGGCAAACGAGCTATTCTTCCACGGTTGGTGGCTTGATCAGCGGACCAGATTCGCCTAGACCGCCTTTGAGTTCTTCCTGCGAAGCAGCTTGTGTCGCCTCTTCTTCGGCTGCAGCCTGCTCTTGTTCTTCGGCCCATTCAACTCGTTTTCTGGACAAGCCAATCTTGCGATCTTCCGTGTCGACGCGAAGAATCTTGACTTCGATTTCGTCGCCCACTTTGACGATCTCTTCGGGGTTGTCCACTTTGTGGTCTGCCAATTCGGAAATGTGCAGCAAGCCTTCCAGCCCGTCTTCCAAACCAACGAAGACGCCAAAGTTGGTGATCTTGGTGACTTTGCCTTTCACCAATTCGCCCGCTTGGTACTTGTTTGGAATGTCCGTGGCCCACGGGTCATTTTCCAGTTGCTTCAAGCCCAAGGCAATTCGGCGACGATCTTGATCCACCGAAAGGACTCGGCATTCCACCTCTTGTCCTTTTTCCAGCATTTCGTTGGGATGGCTGATCTTACGCGTCCAAGACATATCCGAAACATGCAACAAACCGTCGATGCCTTCTTCTAATTCGATAAAGGCACCATAGTTGGTCAGGTTGCGAACGCGTCCCTTGACCATGCTTTCCACGGGGTAGCGATCGGCAACATCGTCCCAAGGATTCTTTTGGGTCTGCTTCATGCCCAAAGAAATCTCTTGTTTGTCTTTGTCGATTCCCAAGACGACCACTTCGATTTCGTCGCCAATTTGGACCAATTCATTCGGGTGGCTGATACGTTTGGTCCAAGACATTTCGCTAATGTGAACCAAGCCTTCAATGCCTTCTTCCAACTTCACAAAAGCACCATAGGTCATCACGTTGACCACTTTGCCCTTGACCGTGGAGTTGACTTCGTACTTGGTTTCGACATCGTCCCATGGGCTCGGCGTGAGTTGCTTCATGCCCAAGGCAATTTTTTCTTTTTCGTAGTCGATATTCAGAATGACGACTTCGATTTCCTGGTCGATTTCCACCATTTCCGAAGGATGGCCAATGCGTCCGTGGCTCATATCCGTAATGTGCAACAATCCGTCGATGCCGCCCAAATCGACAAAGGCACCGAATTCGGCGATATTCTTGACCACGCCAGTTCGCTTTTGGCCAACTTCCAAGTCTCGCAACAATTGTTCGCGATCTTCCTGACGTTGCTTTTCGATCAACGATCGACGGCTGACCACAATATTGCGTCTAGCTTCATCAATTTTGAGCACTTCGCACTGGACGGTACGACCGATGTAGTCGCCAATGTCGTGCGGACGACGAATATCCACTTGGCTGGCCGGCAAGAAGACGTTGACGCCGATATCCACCAACAGGCCGCCTTTGATTTTTCTGGTACAGGTGCCGGTGACCACTTGTCCTTCCTGGACGTTGGTCATCATTTCTTCCCAAGCGATAATCTTTTCTGCTTTTCGCTTGCTCAGGCTGATCATGCCGTAAGGATCGTCAGCTAGACCGGTGGCATCTTCCACCTCTTCGACCAAGACTTTAAGAACGTCGCCTTCCTTAGGAGGCTCGTCGCCTTCCTCCCATTCATATAACGGGATAATGCCTTCGCTCTTGAAGCCGACATCCACCAGGACGCGGTCGTCATCCACGCGGATCACTCGACCTTCAACAATACTGTTAACATTGACATCCGCTTCGGACTCAATGGTGGCTAAGCCGGTATCTTCGGCCGTAGACAAGGCAGCTTCAATCTCTGCCATAAAGTCTTGATCATTGTCTAAATTACGAATCAGGTTACGGTTGACCATTACTTACCCAAAAACATTCTTGGAACAACCCAGCGTCTAGAAACACGCCCAGTAAACGAGCCTGACATACGCGAAAACACTGGCCAGAATTGCCCAAAGAAATCAAAAAAGGAACCAAATCAGCCATTCAGAACGAGCGCTGACGCTAGCAGCTCGACAAATCCCGAATGAAACCCCGGAGAATAACATACCGGCTAATCGACCACAACCGCAGCCAACCTTGCTTTTTCTACCGATAAGTCTAGATTCCAAATAATTCCACTGGCAATTACGCGGCAATGTTAGAGGGGATCTGGGAGTTTGCATGTTCCCTGGTGATTTGGGATGTCTTCTGGGGCGATTGGGCAGTTGCTGTCACAGCATTCAGATAGCCAGTCGGTCTTGACGTTGGAGGCGGCGGCACTTACTTGCATCGCTATTCGTTGGACCTTAGAACTCGATTCATGCCACTTGCGGAGATAAATTCGCCGTCCGTTTGCCTCGGTTCGTGGCGAACTTTTGCAGCGATTCTTTCGTTGCCGCGAAGAAGGAACCTCGTAACGAACCCGCTTGCATCATGCGTTGAATTCGTTCGGTCCATAATTCCGCCGAAGAATCGATGCGGTCGAAGATCTCTTTCAGGCCGGCACTCATGTTCGCTTTGCCGTTTCGCCACAAGCGACCAGTGTATTCGACCAACAACAAATAGCTGCCGAGCGAAAACGTTTCCAGCATCCCTTCGCGAACCGCTTCTGACTTTGCCACGAAGCTGACACATTGTTGTCACTTGTATTTCGAATTCGGCGGTCTTCGATCGGAACGAGCCAATGATCTTGTTCCAAACTGCCGATCGCGTTGCTGCCTGCGGCACTCCCCAACCGAGCGGCCTTGAGCGAATC
>JAGQOZ010000125.1 GCA_020426955.1 Planctomycetales bacterium | reverse complement strand
CGTCGCACGGTGCAGCTGGACCGATCGGGCGCGTCAAAATTGACAAAACTGGGATACGGGGCAGCTCGTTTCCAAATCACATACACTCCGCGCCGAAATCGCCGTTCGTCCTGTTCCGCATTCCAAACAGGCTGGTTGCGGCCGACACTACGCCACACTCGCGGAGGCTGATACGGCATCACCGGCGGCCCAAACATGGCAGGCGACAACAGGCCGCTGACGCCCAGTGCGTTGTCGCGAACCGTTTCTGCTCGCATCCGCAATCGAGGCCCACGACTGAGCCAGCGATTGTCGGGATCGAATTGCAACCGATCCGCCGCAGCAACCGCACTCTGTTGATAGGTTGCCGAAGTCACTATCAACTTCAAGACGTGTTTCATAGACCAACCCGATTCGATCAATTCGGCCGCCAACCAGTCCAGCAGTTCCGGATGGCTGGGCGCTTCCGCTTGTGAACCAAAGTCTTCCAACGTCGCGACCAAGCCGCGCCCAAAGAGTTCGGCCCACCAACGATTCACGGTCACTCGCGCCGTCAGCGGATTTTCGTCTGACGTCAACCACCATGCCAACTCCAAACGGTCACCTCGCGATTCACGGTTTCTGGCCACCGGCAAAATGGCGGGAGTATGCGGTTGCACCGATGCCCCCAGCGATTGATAGTCGCCGCGCTGCATAATGAATGTTTCGCGACGCGTTTGCATCTCTTCCATCACCAGCGTGGAATCCGGAGCGAGTTTTGCGAGCTGTTTTTCCAGGTCTTTGATTCGCTGGTTTAACTGCTTCTGTTCTCCTTCCGTAGCTGTGGCGTTGTCTTTTTCGGATGGGGCTACTTCCGGATTTGCTCCATTCGCCACATCCGTCAAGACAGGCGCCGGCGAAGTGACACCGCGTTCGGCAATTCGCTCTTTTTCCGTTCTTAGTCGAACCAATTCATCCTGTAGCGAACGATATTTCTGTTGTTGCTCCAAGCTTTGCGGCAGATCGAGCTTAGGTCCGTAAAAATCCCACGTGACGTCCGCCGTGTTTTTGACTTCCAGCGGCGTGTTGTTGAAATAGGCGAACAGACCGTAATAATCTTCCTGCGTGAACGGATCATATTTGTGATCGTGACACTGAGCGCACTCGAGCGTGGTGCCCAAAAAAACCGTCGCCGTCGTGTTCACTCGATCCACAACTTGGTTGATTCGATTCGCTTCGGGATCGACTCCTGCTTCCACGTTGCAGGTGGTCATGCGATGAAAACCGGTGGCAATGCGTTGGTCCAGTGTGGCGTTGGGCAGCAGATCGCCGGCCAATTGTTCGATGATAAATTGATCGTAGGGCATGCCATCGTTTAGCGCCTTGATCACCCAATCTCGATACGCCCAGTTGTCTCGGATCTGATCGGCTTGAAATCCGTTACTGTCGGCGTACCGAGCCAGATCTAGCCAGGGCACCGCCCAACGTTCGCCAAAACGAGGTGAATCGAGCAGTCGCTGGACCAACTTGTCGAAAGCATCGGCCGCGGTATCTTGCACGAACGCTTCGACATCATTCACATCGGGCGGCAAGCCGGTCAGCGCCAAGGTCACTCGGCGCATCAACCGTCGACGATCGGCAGGGCGGTTGAGTTCGAGCCTTCGACCGGCCAGCTTTTGCCGTACAAACAAGTCAATCGGATTTTGCAGCGGCGAATGGTCGTCTGGGCGGTTCGCAATTATCGGTAAAGCAGGGCGGTGAATCGGTCGATAGGCCCAATGCATGGTGGCGGCCGAATCCGACTTGGTCTCTGGCCAATTGGCTCCACTGACGATCCAATTTTCCAGCGTTTGGATTTCCGAATCAGATAGTGCTTGGGCATCCGGTGGCATTCGTTCACCCGCATCGTCATTTCGAATTCGCTGCAACAGCAAACTGTGGTCCGGCTGTCCGGCGGTGATGATCGGTTCGCCCGAATCGGCGGTTGCCATCGCCTCTACTCGCTGGTCTAGACGCAGGCCGCCTTTTTGGTTCTGAGGCCCGTGGCAGCGATAACAGTTGCGACTCAGAATCGGCTGAATATCTTGTTCGAATTGAATCAGTTGAGGTTCCGCAGCGAATTCGGAAGGTTCCGCATGTTCGTTCGCATTCAACAAAAGTGCGAATAGGAGCGGCAAGAAGCCAGTAAAAGGATTCAGCTGGCGCCGAGTCATCTTCAGCCTCGCAAGAAATTGGTGGGAATACAGTTGAGGAAGGCATGGCTTGTTACCGCCTGCAGAGCGGCTAGTTGGTGTATGGTACCAGATGGCTGTACCAGATGCCAAACGACTGCGGTCACAGAAAGTGCTGCAGACCGACCCTGAAACCATGTTTAAAGCAAACGAGCATCGAAATTCTTGACGGTTTACATTAGCTGATTCAGAATGCATCTTTTGGTGAATCGTTCTCGACTAATGCGGGAGAAATCAAATGCGATGGTCGATGGTCTTCACGCTGCTGTTTGCGAATGTGTTCGTAACGCGAACGGATGCCCAGTTTTTGCCGGTGTCCGAAATTTTGACCAGTCCGTTTGATGCCCGCGGAGTCGGCAGATTGGACGTGACGGTTTCTGGTTCGTCGCCGGACTGTATCGCACAAGATATCGATTACGAAGTCGATGGTGATGATCTTCTAGTTCGTTTGTACCAGCCAGATCGAGACGCTTGCTTTCTGGACTTGCGATACAAAACGCTGTCGATCGACGTGGAACTTTCCCGGCCTTTTTCGTCCGTAACGGGATACCTGTTGACCACCGATGCCGAAGGAAATGTCGTGTCCACTCGAGGACCTCAGCGGCTACTTTCGCCTCAAGTCATTCCGGGCGACGCGAATTTTGACGGCGTATTCAATTCAACTGATTTCGTCCAAGTGTTTCAAGCTGCTGAATATCAAGACGACATCCTGGGCAATTCGACTTGGTTTTCGGGTGATTGGAATGGTGACAGAGAATTCGACACAGACGACCTAGTCTTGGCCTTTCAACATGTGTCCGAATTTAACGCTTTCGCCGTTCCCGAACCCACTTGCGGTCTGCTTTTGACTCTGGGCTCGATGCTATGGACTTGTCGGCGTCGTTGCGAACAGGGCTGCAGTTAGCCTGCTGTTGCCTCATCGACACAATAAGAATGGAGTCTCCCATGGCACCGTTGCGAATTACCGTCTGGAATGAATTTCGGCACGAACAACAGAATCCAGACGTACGTCGCATCTATCCTGATGGAATTCACCAGGCCATTGCGGATGGCTTGACGCAGGAATTGGGTGATCGAATTTCTGTGCGCTGCGCCACGCTGGATCAGCCCGATCACGGCCTGACCGAAGATGCCTTGGCGCAAACGGACGTACTGTTCTGGTGGGGACACATGGCGCATGGAGACGTACGAGACGACGTGGTGGATCGTATTCACCAACGCTGCCTGGCGGGCATGGGGCTGATTGCGCTGCATTCGGCACACTACTCCAAAATCTTCACTCGGCTGATGGGCACATCATGTTCGCTACGCTGGCGAGAAGCCGGTGAACGAGAACGCATTTGGATTGTCGACCCCAGCCACCCGATCGTGAATGGCCTTGATTGTGAATCATTCGATCTGCCGCACGCCGAAATGTACGGCGAATTCTTCGATATTCCGCAGCCAGAAAGTTTGGTCCTGTTGAGCTGGTTCCAAGGAGGGGAAGTCTTCCGCAGTGGCTGCACGTTCAAGCGAGGCAAGGGAAAAATCTTCTATTTTCGGCCCGGCCACGAAACATATCCCATTTATTACCATGCGAAAATACGCAAGATCTTGGCAAATTCGGCAGTCTGGGCAGCGCCAACTGGTGCCGTTTACCACACAGATTCTCGCCATATACCCGAATTTGACACATAAACGCGAATCGATCGGTCACAGCAAATTCGCATGAAAAAACTTTGAACACGCTCTGGATTGTATTCGCGTATCCCGTCTGGTTCGTTCCGCGTTACTAATTTGGACGTCGTTTGCTATAATTTGGCGATCCCTCCTTTGACATGTCCCAGCAGACTTACTTGATTGCTCGGGGCATTCCTTCCCGCCTTACCCTGCCAGAAATTATGAATCATCTGCAGAGAAACCGACTGATTTCATTCGTCAGTGCTGTCTTGTTGTTTTGTGCTACGACTGGAGCTCAGGAGCCGACGTCCGAACAGACAGATATGACGGCTTTATTTTCGAAACAAATCGAACCGTTTCTGACGCTCTATTGCAATGATTGTCACAGCGGTGATGAACCAGAAGGCAACTTGAGCCTGGATGATTTTGCACGTCTGCAAGAGGTCAATGGTAACCGCGAAGTTTGGCTGGACGTGGTCGCTCGGCTGGCGGATCGAGAAATGCCGCCGGAATTAGCCATGCAACCGGATGACAAAGAGTTGTCAGAAGTATTAATCTGGCTGGAAACCGAATTGGGCAAATATGATTGTCATCTGGACGCCAAGCCTGGCAAGGTAACCGTCCATCGGTTGAATCGAACGGAGTACAACAACACGATTCGCGACTTGGTCGGGGTCGATTTTCAACCGGCAGAATCATTTCCGATCGATGAAGTGGGCGAAGGTTTTGACAACTTGGCGTCTGTTCTTTCGCTACCACCGCTGCTGATGGAAAAGTATTTAGAAGCAGCCGAACAGATTACTGCCAAGGCCTGGGCAGATGAATCGATTCGCAAGCAGCTGATATTTCAGCGTCCCAGTGACGAAGTTTCTGCGCAACAAGCGGCAGAACAAGTAATTGCTGAATTTGCTCGGCGAGCTTTTCGTCGCCCCTTACGCGAAGGCGAATTAGATCGCCTTGTGAAGCTTTACCAGTTGGCTCGCGAACAAGAACAAGATTTTGATTCGGCCATCGAATTCTGCTTTCAAGCCGTTTTGACGTCGCCGCATTTTCTGTTTCGCATCGAATTGGACGACGTAGATTCGCCCGACGCCAAGCGCCCGCTGAACGGGTTTGAAGTCGCTTCTCGCTTGTCCTATTTTCTGTGGTGCAGCATGCCGGATGACGCTCTGTTCGCCGCCGCGGCAGATGGACAGCTTGACTCGAAGCCCGGCATCTTGGACCAAGTGCAACGCATGCTGAATGATCCCAAGTCGGATCAGTTTGTCACCAACTTTGCCGGTCAGTGGTTACAGCTTCGGCAATTAGCCAAATTGGTTCCCGATCCAGAACTGTTTCCTCAGTTTGATGCGGAATTGCGAATGTCGATGCAGCGAGAAACCGAATTGTTTTTTGATGCCGTGTTACGCGAAAACCGCAGCGTGTTGGATTTTCTGGATAGCGATTTCACGTTCGTGAATCGACGGTTAGCTGGCTTGTACGGGATTGATGGAATTGATTCGGACGAATTTCAACGAGTGACGCTGCAGGATGATCGTCGCGGCGGAGTGTTGACACAGGCCAGCATCTTGACGCTGACTTCCAATCCAACAAGAACGTCACCCGTCAAGCGAGGCAAATGGATATTGGATAATCTGCTGGGCGAACCACCTCCGCCTCCTCCTGCCGGTGTGCAAGAACTGCAAGAAGGTAGCGAAGCGGAACTGTTAGGTTCGTTACGCGAACGAATGCAGCAGCATCGTGCCGATCCTGAATGCGCTCAGTGCCATCGAAAAATGGATGCCTTGGGATTTGGATTTGAAAATTTCAATGTGATTGGCCAGTGGCGAGACAAGGACGGCAACTTCGACATCGATCCGTCGGGCGAACTACCGGGCAATCAGGGCTTTAACAGTCCCGCGGAATTGCGTCGCGTATTGCGAACGATTAAACAGAAGCAATTCGTGCGCTGTTTAACAGAAAAACTATTAACGTATGGGTTGGGACGTGCGTTAGAATCATTCGATCAGTGCGCCGTACAAGACATCATGAAAGAAGCGGAAGCCGACGGTTATCGTTTCTATGATTTGATTGCGGCAGTGGTGACTAGCGAACCGTTTCTTTATCGCGGTGAAAAAGGAGAATAGGCATGAGTCGATCTTGGCAAGTTTCTAGACGAACGGTCCTTCGAGGTTTAGGTGCATCCATTTCATTACCCATGCTCAACGCGATGGCTCCGATTTCACAAGCCGCTACGGCTGGAAAGACTTTAGCTACCAGCGCTGCGGGTTTGCCAATTCGTACCGCTTACGTGTTTGTACCGAATGGCGTGAACCTGTCCAAATGGACTCCACTTCAAGACGGCTATAACTATGACTTACCAGAGATTTTGCGGCCCCTAAGCAGTCTGAAAGACAAAGTGAATGTACTGACCGGTCTGACGCATGACAAAGGCCGAGCGAACGGAGATGGAGCCGGCGATCATGCTCGCAGCGCATCCGTTTTCTTAACTGCCGCGCAACCCAGAAAAACGTCTGGCGGGAATATCCGTTCGGGTGTTTCGGTGGATCAAGTGGCTGCCAAACACATTGGGCATTTGACCAAATTCGCTTCACTGGAACTGGGCTGTGATGGAGGCCGAAATTCCGGTAACTGCGATTCAGGTTACAGTTGTGCATATTCGAACAACATTTCTTGGGCTGGTCCTGCCACGCCAATGTCCAAGGAAACGAATCCTCGTCTGGTCTTCGAACGACTCTTCGGCGGCGATACCGGCAAGGACAAACACGCGGCCGATCAACGCACTGTGTTGCGTAAGAGCTTGTTGGACTTCGTTTCGGAAGATGCCAAGCGACTGCAAAATCGTTTGGGGCGAAACGATCAAGATAAACTGGCCGAATACCTGTCGGCGGTTCGCAGCATTGAACGTCGAATCGAATTGGCAGAAATGGAGGACGACAATCGGCAGCTGGTAAACGGTTATTCCAAGCCAGAAGGAATTCCCAAAGAATACATGGAACACGTACGGTTGATGGTGGACATGATGGTGTTGGCTTTCCAAACCGATATGACTCGGACCGCCACCTGCATGTTTGCCAACGCCGGCAGCAATCGCAGCTACAGAAACATCGACGTTCCGGACGGTCACCATGATCTTTCGCATCATGGCGGCAACGACGTCAAGTTGGAAAAAATTGCCAAGATCAATCATTTCCACGTGCAGCAATTGGCGTACTTCTTGAAGCGATTAGATTCCATCCCGGAAGGAGACGGCACGCTGTTGGATCAATGTATGATCATGTACGGCAGCGGTTTGAGTGACGGTAATCGTCACAATAATGAAAACTTGCCAGTGCTATTGGCTGGTGGTGGTGGCGGGTCCATTGAAACGGGACGTCATATTCGCTATCGCACAGAAACGCCGCTGGCCAATCTATTCTTGTCCATGTTGGATCGCAGCGGCGTCCAGGTTCCTCGAATTGGCGACAGCACTGGTCTGCTCCCGTACCTCAGCTAAATTCCCTCCTATTTCAAACAGACCAGCCATCCGTATGCTGCGAGTGAGGATGGCTGGTTGTTCTTTCCAAGTCAGGATCGCTACCGTGATCACACTTCGACAAAGCTGGATCGTGTCGTTGAGTTTGTTGTTCGGCTTCGTTTCCCTCGGTTCGGCGCAGAATGAATCGAACGAAGAATTTCGCCCCATCGAAACCCTGATCGAATCACTCGACAGCCGGGAAGAAGAAACGCGACGAGACGCTGCCTACGAGCTTTGGCAAATGGGACCTCCTGCTGCGAATCTCGCCATTCCCGCCTTGATCAAAGCACTCAGTGATCGAGACGACCAAGTTAGTTCGCTGGCAACGGAAGCGATTGCCGTGATTGGTCCGCCTGCTGCGGACGCAGTTGACGTGCTGGTGGATCGACTGCGTCAACGAGATGATCAGGTGCGGTATCGCAGCGCGTTTGCACTTGGCAGTATCGGTCCGGCGGCAGTACCCGGAATTCAATTTGCACTCAAGTCCGAGGACCAGCGGCAGCAAGAAGGCGCGGCCACAGCGGTGCGATGGCTAGGCGCTGCCGCAGAACCAATCTTGGCAGACTTAGCGTTTGTCTTAGGCAGTGATCAAGAAGCGGCGGAGGCGGCCGTTGAATCGCTTTCACGTTTAGGACCGCTTGCCGTGCCAACATTGCTACAGCGGACTTCGGACGCAACAGCCACGGTTCGCGCCAACGCAGCCGATGCGCTGCGGCGAATCGACCAGCGAACGGTTCCGGATACACTTCGCCAAAGCGTGGCAAATCGACTACAAGAACTTGTCCAAGATGCGGACTCCAGCGTGCGAAGATGGGCCATTGCCGGCTATGGAAAATATGCTGCCGATCCGGCCTCGGTGGCCAACATTTGTGCGGATTTGCTGCAAGATGCCGATACGGATGTGAAACGAGCAGCCGTAATGGTGCTGGCAGACGCGAAAGCAGAACCGGAAGAAACGGCCAAGCGTTTTGTTCAGCTGCTGGACGGTTCGCAGGCCGATCGAGAAATCGGGCTGACCGGTTTGCGACGCATGGGACCGACCGCGTCTTGGGCAATTGACAATCTATTGTCACAGCTACAGAAGCAGCCTGCGGATGCCAATGCCATTGCGTCTACACTGGCGGCCATGGGAGATGCGGCGGTGGCTCAAGTTTTGCAAGCAACGGCCGAAGGACGGCTGACTGGTAATTCCATGCAATTGGTTTTTAATCAATTGGGCGAAGCCGTCGAACCTCAGCTGCAAGAAGTCTTACAATCCAATGACGAATCAAATGCCGTAGTTGTGGCATTGAATGCGGCCAGCGCCATTGGCGGATTGCAGCCAGAAACGGTCGACGCTGTCGTCCGCCGCCTTTCGTCTGCCAATCCGGCCATTCAAAGCGCGGCGGCGGATGCGGTTCGCAAACTCGGCGTGAATGCGGAAAAGGTGGCCAGTCAGTTGAAATCCATGCTGTCGTCGGACGATGAAAAGGTCCAAGCCGCCGCGTTAGCCGCCTTGATGGTTCGCCCCGATTCGCTCAACGAAATGGCGGATGTGATCCAGGAAGCGTTAACCAACACATCGGCTCCGGTCATTCAGCGACGAACGCTACAAGCATTATCCGCCAAAGATGCGATTCCGGCTTCCTACGCTACGCCGATACTGGCGTTGCTGGAGGCAAAAGACGAATCCACTGCGACGTCGGCGGCGTTGTGCTTATCCAAGCTGGACGAATTCAGCGAATCTGCCGCTGCTGCCTTAGTTGCCCAATTGGAAGCCGAGCGTTCGCCGGAATTTCAGCTGGCAGCCGTGCGAGCATTAGCGGCCGGAAAATCTCATTCGGCCGCAGCCGTGTCGGCCTTGGGAACGCTGGCCGATTCCGCAGACTTGGCATTACATTTGGCTTGCCTCAAGACATTCGCCGAAATTGGTTCGGATGCAAAATCCGTTTTGCCCGATCTGTTTAGTCGGCTGGAGCATGACGAACCAGACGTGCGTTCGGCAACCCTGGAAGCCATTTTCCGCATTTCCGATTCTCAGGAACAACAAATTCAGACCATGGCCGGTGGTTTGTCCGACGAAAATTGGGCAGTGCGTAAGAAAGCGTCTGAATTATTGGGCGAACTTGGTTCGGAAGCAGCGCCGGCTGTTCCGGCCATCTTGGACCGACTGGTCATTCGCGAAGATTCCGTGTTTGCCGGATCGGCATTGCGCGCGATCGACAAGGCAACTCCGGACGCCATTCCTAAGTTGCTGGACATCCTGAAGACAGAAGATGATCGGCGAGCTCGTTATTATGCGTTGCATCTGCTTCGCAAGATCGGGCCTGAGGCCAAATCCGCGCTGCCGATGTTGCGTGAAATTGAATCGCAGCCCGATTTAGATAGCCGCGCGAAAGACTTGGTCACGTCGGCCATCGAAGAAATTGAAAAGCAATAAGCAGGCGGCATTCGAAGCGACATGCAAATCATCGCTCCGAATTAGTCTGGCCCTATTCAAATCCTTCTTTTCGAACGGACGAACTGGACGACAAATTAAATCCCGCCCCAAACCAGCGACCGCCCATGACGGTAATCGAACTGATTGGTTGCGTTACTGTAACCGTAATGGTGTCGCCGGCTTCCGCGTCATCAATTTCTGGATCAATAGTCACGGCCACATTGGACAGGTTGCTGGCCTCTAAGTGGCGATCCACGATGGCTGTGACAGATGCTTCGGTGGCGGATGGTAACGAAGCTTCTCGCGCCGCTTCGTGAGCAGCAGACGTGATCATATGCTGAACCATCAGAGTACGTCCGAATTCGATCATCCCCACCAGCATCAGAAACAGGAACGGAGCTACGATGGCAAACTCCGTTAGCGCCGCACCTTTTCTGCTTGGTTGTCTTCGTTTTCTGCGAATCATATTTATTGCCTTATTGTCGAGTCATTTATTAGCGAATCAAAACCGCTCGCGAATAAACATATTCCGTCGTACCACCCGTTCCGTCACCAGGAATAATACCTTGTGTTACACACGGTGCCGGTTGCACCATCAGGTATTTACTCTTCTTAGATCCGGTCAACTTCACGGCCATAATGCGAACTCCGGCCCATTGAACGATGGTATAGTCGGCATTGTTTCCCGGACCTTGCACTTGGCTAAAGATGGGAATGATCCTGGTTTCACCCACGATCGAGGCCAATTCGTCTTTAACGCCAGCACTGATTCCCGTATCGCCGTTGAGTATTAGTTCTCCATTCGCATCAAATTCCAATGTGCCGCCCATGGCATTCATGTCCGACGCAGAAATACCCGTGAGGATCTGACGAGCGATATCGTTGGTGCTGTTGTTGCTGCCACCAATGTCCACCGTTCCGCAGTTGCCTGGCGAACCAGTCCCTTGCGGATAAAGATTGACTTCCAATGTGCCATCACTGCCGCTGCTGATCGACTTGTTGTCGGGATTCCAATGCCAATTGTCGCTGCCGCTGCCCGCCAAGAGCTGAACCCAAGAGTATTCGTCCAGAGCGAACGGCAGGATATTCAGATTGCTGCCATCTTCCGGAATCTTGAAGCCGCGAATATCGCGCACCATGGCAGCGGTCGCTTCGGCCGTCATCGCTTTGCCGTCCGTGCCCCAGACTTTTCCAAAGAAGAATGGGACGTCTTCGTTCAAATCACCGTCGCGGCGAATTCGTACTCGCACGGCATTGAACTTCGACGGATCGGAAGTATCAAACGAAACCGGTGTCAAACTGAAGTTATTAACCGTTCCAAATTCAACATCTGCCTGGCCCAACGTCGTTGCTGCCTTGCAGATCTCATTCACGGTGGCGTAATTCTGCGCCTCTTGTCGCGATGCCAACATGGCTTGACTGGTAATTCCCGCCTGAGCACTACTGTCCCCTAACTCCCAGCAGGCAGCTAGCGCCGCCGCATCAGCACTGCGCTGTAGTTCCACTTTGGCATTGTGAATATACCCCAGGTCGACCACCAACGCGGTAAACGACACAATCACAAAGATAAGCAAACAGGCCACTACCAGGACATTTCCTCGACGGCGATTTTGTTTCTTGTGGTGAAACATGATTCCGACCTTTCATTGAAGTAACTTTCGACAATTCAATCAGCTCGACACGCAACTATTCCAAATCGGCGCTCGTCGTGCTTGTGTCAGAATTGGTTACACCGTCTTCTCCATCCGTCCAAGGATCCAGGTCCGAATCAATATCAATCGGAGCGTTCAGAACATAGACTTGGCCGTTATTCAGCGTCCATCGAATCTGTTGCAGCGTCAGCGAAGCTACTCGGTTTCCAGAAAACCCGATTCCTGATTGAGTGATGGACGTACGAGGGTCATAGTCGTTCAAGCTGTTGTAGCCCTGAGCAATCTGGATTTTCAAATATCCTTGACCGCCAAAACTACCCCAGGTTTCGGAACTCCCATCGCGTATTTCAAAGGTCAACTGACCATTGTCGACACTCATCACTTGTTTCCACGATACGGTTTCTCCCCAAGTGGCCATTTCGTCCGTGACTGGTCCATCTTTTTCCTGAATCTTTTCGTCTCCGTACCAGCGTTGAACTTGCAAACCACCTGGTTCAAAACTTGGTTCGGGACGCATGTTCACCGTAAAGATGAAATAGTCTTCCAGCAGTCCACCAGTCGGCGACATGGCCATGGTGATTTGAGGTGCATTGGCTTCCGGGTTGGGTGCACCCACTTCAAGACTCCAAGTTTCTTCCACTTTGACAACGCGAGGATTATAGTGGTAGTCTCCATCCAAAAAATCTTCCGCCATGACGGAAGACGCACCCATAATCGCGACGATGATAAACGCAAATTTCTTCATTGGATCGTTACTCCCCAGCTGCAACACACATTGAATCCAGAACCCGACCTCTAACGTAAAATGTACGTTGCGAACCGAGTAGAAGCCGAGCAATGATAGAAAGAATTCTGGATTCCATATCGAATGAAAACGAAATCTGCGGCGAGTTCGTCAGAAACGGATTGTGCTGGCCTTTCGTGCCTAATTCCGTTGCCCCATGACGGTTAGTTCATGTAAAAAAGACACTCGTTTAACGAGTGTCTTTCTGTAAATTCGCCAGGTAAATTTTTCAGCGTCCAATCCGATTTGCCAGATCCTTGGCGTTGTAGATATTGGTCAATGCTTCGATAAGTGCGGCCGCATGCACGCAGACCGCTCGACCTTGTTCGTCCGCATAGAAGAAGTCAGACGTTAGTGACTGGATAT
>JAGQOZ010000124.1 GCA_020426955.1 Planctomycetales bacterium | reverse complement strand
TAGATGGTCTGAGGAACCATCTTGCGAACCTTCACTTCGCAGGGCTGCTTTACATATTCGGGAACCTGGACTTCTACGGTTCTAGTCTTTTCAACTGGGACTAATTTGTACGCCGTCTCTTCGCACACCAGTTCCTTCGACTTCTTGGGAGTCTTTACGCAATAGTCGATGGTTCGCTTCGTCTTTTCAAAAACAACTTGAATTTCCTCCGCACATTCAGATTTCATTCCGTCAACTTCGCGAACCACTTCACAGCAACACGGTTCTTCAACGCAGATTTTATTTCCACATTGATCGCAGCATTCTTTCAGCCTTACCCCTTGCTGGAATTCGCTGACAGGGACTTTCGTCTTGCACTCTTTGGTCACAGGGATTTCAACTAGTTTGCAGTTGGTTTCAGTGATCTCCTTCGATTTCACTTCATCGTCCAGATAGCAAACTTCCTTGTAAATCTTCCGCTCTTCCGGCACTCGTTTGAAGACCGTATATGTCTCTTCTCGTGTTTCCGTCTTATAGATCAAGCAGCTTTTGACCTGCGTTTCGATGACCGTTTTGGGAACCATGACGGTGCGAGCCACCAAGCGGTGCTGGCCACATTGTGCGCCACAGGTTTCACAACAGTCGTTAGCCTGAAGACTTCCTGAAACACCTCCCAAAATGGTGAATAGGGCGACGAGTAGCTGCTTTTGCATCGAAACTTCCTTGTAAATGCACAATTCGACCAAGCGGACTGTATTTTGGGAATCGACATATTCGCTCGTTCAAAACGATAAAATACTCGAACGACGGTATTGGGAAGCGTGGTAAACTTTGACGGCTGCTAGAACATGCCATCGGAACGGGCGTGGTTCGAAGCAAGAACCTGAGTGGAGGAAAACGTGTTGCAAGAAATACCATGGGAATGGCAGGAGCGTCCGCTGACGGCGAGGGCAGAGGAGTTGATTCGCCGAGGAGCCGAGGTTGGCAAGTCGATTGACTGTTTTGATTTCGTACCAAGCGACCATCGATACGTCTGGAACGTACTCAACTCGTTTCCTGTTGGCCGTTTTTGCGAATGGGGTAGCGGTACGGGCGTTGTTACGGGCTTGGCAGCAATCCTAGGCTTTGAATCCACAGGAATCGAGATGAACGCGCAACTGGCGGCCGCGTCGCAAAATCTGCTACACGAATTACAGATAGATGCGGCTATCATCCATGCGGACTACATGCAGGTCGCTACCAATGCTGACATCGTGTTTGTCTACTGTTGGCCAGGACAAATGCAGCGTACTGAACAGCGTTTCCTTGTCTCGGCCTCCAATTCAGCAATGTTGCTGGCGTGCCACGGTGCATCCGATGTACGCGTGATGCGCAAGGCACTCTAGGTATTCTGTAGCGAATAAGATGCGAAATACTGGAATGGTATTTCTTGAGTGAATCCTAGCCGATCTGACACTAGGTGGCGATGCGAAATGGACTGACTTCGTTTCGGCGTTCAAGGACGAACCTGCCTTTAGTTCGGATCAAGGATGATGAAGAAATACATTTCCGTTTGTATAGTACTGTTGAGCTCATTTTCGTTGCTCACGGACTCGGCATTCGCTCAGGAAACTCCCGCTGCTCCCACTCCCACGATTTTCTCGTTCCTGGGTATTCCGCAAGGTGCCAAAAAAGTGCACGGCGCTTTGTTTAACCGCAAGGGAAAGCATCCCAAGCTAGAAAAGAAGCCGCCTTTAAAGGCGTTGAATGATCCCGCCAATCTGGAATCTGAATGGCCGGCCATCAAGAAGGCTGCGGAAGTAAAGATGGCCGAAGACGCGGCGCAGCAAAAGATCAAAGGCGTAAAGTATCTCACAGAATATGGTTGCGGTTGCTATGATTCAGATGGCTCTGTCACGGAAGCCATTGTCGCGACGTTGACCGATTGTACGGAATCAGTACGAGTTGCCGCGATTGAAGCCGTGGCCGATGCCGCACGCGGAAAATGCTGCAATAACTGTGGACAGGTATGTTGCTGCAATGAAGATATTCTGAAAACGTTGGCTCGTATTGCTTACGAACGTGATGAAACCGGTTGCTATTTAGAGGCTTCCAAACGAGTTCGCGAAGCGGCGGCAGGTGCTTTAGCGTTATGCTGTCGAGGTCGAGGGCCGGTTGAAGAAGAGATGCCCGAGCCGGAAAAAGACGCAGAGCCAGAAGACGAACCAGAAGGCACAGACGCATCATCTGAGGACGAACCCGAAGGCGCTGTTGACGAAACGGACAGTGATACCGATGAAGTAACTCCAGATGCCTTGGAATCGATCAAAAAGACGGAAGACGATTTTACGTTCAATCAATTCAGTCAAGCCGACGTCCAACTTCAGCCATACGCCCAATTGATAGAAACTACATCGCCAGCGGCTGCTAGTTCCAGCATCTTGCGGCAACCTCAATCGATCGCTGGAGATGGCGTTGTCAAAGTGGCAAATAACTGGATGGCCCAACAAGATCCTTCGCGTGCAGTAGGTCCTGCCTCGGAACGCGGACATCTTTTGCATATCGATCCCGCTCGACAACTGGCACATGTCCATTTCGAAAGTCATGATGTCGTTCCGGCGACAGGCACGCTAATGAATGTGATGCGTAACGGTGAGGCGGGTGCGGTTGTACTCGGTTTGGTCGAAGTGACCGAAACCTATCCAGGTTCGGCTAATGTGAAAGCAATCAAAGGTGACTTTTCAAAGTTGGTTCGAGGAGACGTGGTCGTGCCTGCTCCGGTAGTTGCCGAAGCGCCCCATGCAAACACCGCGAATGCCAACCGCCGTACAAAAGCAACTCGAACCGGATTCCTGAACGGCAAGCGTTTCTAGAACTCGTTGATTAGACCGGATTGCGTTGCGAACTTGCATGTCAGAAGCGGTGTTGTTTCCAAATGGACGCAGCACCGCTTTTTTGTTGCCCGATGCATCGCCACAGCAAGTTCCGGTGTCCATTTGCAGCCCACGCAAGTGCTATACTTAACAGAGATTTCGTTGTCGAATTAGTCTGTTCCGTCTCGATTCGCGATTTCGCAGGCAGGAGTGTAAAGGGATGAACCAGTCGTCCGGAGCCAGTTGGCGCAAGCAAAAAGGGGCATCAAGTGCAGGACGCCATCGCGGTTCGTGGGAAGAACGAAGTCCCAATCTGCGCCAGAACAATGTCTTTCGGCAACGCCTTAAACTCTTCGCGCTTTTGTTCGCTTCCTGTGGATTAATCGGCACACTGATCTATACGCTTTTGCAAACGGCACTGACGGTTCCCATGCTGGCCATTGCCGTCACTTCGTTCGATTCGACGTTGCCGCCAAATGCGTTAGCGTGGGAAGACGTGAACCGTCTGGATGCCAGGTTGGCGTCCTACGATAACGTCAAGCTGACAACGGAATTGCAGCCTCCGGCGTCTAAGAACGAATTTCTCGATTACGTGGAAGGCTACCTAAGCGAAGTCGAACCGGGTGGGCCAGATCGAGATCTGGTGATGCTGTATATCAGTGCGCATGGCGTCGTGGATGAAGAAGGTCGAGCATGTCTTTTGCTCGGCGAAAGCAATCCTTTGGATAGTGCAACGTGGCTGACGCTGCAAGAACTGTTTGCCGTTTTCAATCGAGTTGATCGGCTTCAAGCTGTTCAGAAGTTGGTATTTTTGGATGCGAATCGAATTCGTCGCAACTGGATGCTGGGGCAAACCTATAACAGCTTTGCCGAACAGATCTCCGCAGCCATGGAATCGTCTGGAGTCGAGAACCTGGTAGTGATCAATTCGACCAGTCCAGGACAAGTGGGGCAAATTTCGTTAGCTCAAGGAGGTTCGGTTTTTGGATTCGCTGTGGCTGATGCGCTACGAGGTGCTGCCGCACCGGAATCTCGCAAGTTTGGTATCAAACAATTGGTAAGCTATCTCCAGAGCACCGTCGGCGGAATGGCGTATGGCGCGAATGCGGAACAACAAATTCCTATGTTGCTGCCCGCCGAATGTGATTTTCCAATCGCCTATATAGCAGGATATGAAACGCTAAAAACAGAGGTATTGAATACCCAGCAACGCGTTCAGCAAATAAATCCGCTGTGGTCCCAACACCAGCAGTGGTTGCAGCGTTCTGTCTTCAGAAGTAGGCCAATCGCCTGGGCTAGACTCGAACACTTGCTGGTACGCCTGGACCAGTTGTCGATTGCGGGCCAAGCGTATTCAACTCAGTTCGACCAAGCATTGACGCTTGCCAAAGAACTGCTGCGTGATTTGGAAGGTTCGAATTTGGTTGACGCCTACAATGGCAGCACGCTAGCTTTGGCAAACGCACTGGAACCGCTCAGCGAATCAGACATCGCCAGCGCCGCGCGTCGTTGGGATGCGTTTCAAGCGAAGAAGAATTCGCAGCCTGAAGAATCCCCTGTCGTAGCAACCGAAGCGACGGGCGACACCACGCAAGCTCAGCCGGAACCTTCGCTAGCGGAACCGGAAACGCCGCTGCCTTATCGACCTGCGGCCACGCTCGTGTTGTCAAAGCTTCGCTCCGGCGAATTAGCTCCAAGCGATTTGCCAGATGCGTTTGAATTTCTCGATACGGCCGTCCAGGTCCCACAAATCGACTATTCAGAAATGCAATTCTTGAGGATCGCCGAACTTTGGTGCAATTCGACGGCCGCGCCGAAACTTAATGCCGTTGTTTCGGCCACGCACATTGCCCATCAGCTCGCCATCCCCGCTGATATACGTACACATTATTGGATTCGAACGTGGCTGGATCAGATAGAAACGAATGTTCGCCACACGCAAGACCTGATATTGATTGGTTCGCAAAGCACATTGCAAGCAGCCGATGAAGAATGGAGTGCGTTGTTCGGCGCGTCGACCGAAAGCGGAGATTTTCACGACGTTCAACAATTCAGCGAACTTGTGTCCGACGCGTATTATTGGCGAGACCGGTCGTGGTCCGTGATGCCTCATCTCTTGTATTGGGCTACGTCGGAGTCCGTTTTTCAACACAACGTTGAAATGGTGGATCGAATTCATCGCTTGGCGGATTCCACTTTTGAATTGTCGACGCGGTTAGATTTGGTTCCCGATGCAATTCCAACGCCTCGCGTTCAGGCTGAATTGGAGACAAGGCGAGACGACGTCGCAAACTTGCTGCGAGAATTAGAGCGAGCGTTCGGAAATCGAATTAGCGAATTAGAACGGTCTGGCGCCGTACGTGATTCGCTGGTTGAAATCGCATTAGTGCTAGAAACACCGCTGGTCACCGGACCAACTCGGAGCGGGCTGATGCGAAAACTTGTGGACCATCTATCTCAGTCGACGTCGGACGTAGTGCCCGACGTGATCGAATCTGACGACGCGTATGTGGAATGGCTCGCCGGAAAACCGATTTCCACATTGCTGCGTCTCATGTCCGTGACCGCAGTCGACCAGCAAGACCCATTCAGCCGGCAGATGCAAACCGGACAACTCGCCAAGATCGGTGGTCAAATTCGAAACCGTATCGCGTCTATCGGCCCAGCGGTGCAATCCAGCATCGCGGAAACAGAGGACCGATTGGCAAATTCGAATCTCCCCATCGCTCAATCTCGCAGTGGACTCAGCCAGGCAGATCAATGGATTCGGCCCGTTGCATCCATATCGGCTCGGCACCCCTGGTCTGAATCAGCATCAACTCCTAGCTACGACCTACATCGCATGGATGTCTTCGCGTGGCTGCTTTGGCATGGTGAAAGAAGCCTATTCGATTTCTACGCCTCGACCGATCCCTTTGATACGCCGTTTTTTGTTGAATCGGTTCGGCAGCACTTGTCAGCAGCATTGATTGCACGACCAGGAAAATCAACGCACCACCAGTTATTGCGGAATCGACTGGAAGAAGCTGAAGCGAGCCTGCTTTCCTGGAAGCCTATCGAAACGACCGACTCAGAGAAGTTGCCGGGCGAACCATTTCTACATCATCAGATCAAGTTTCTAGGCAATGCGTTGCTTCCACCGGGCGACGTTGCTTTGTTCACGCGCGCTGCCGGTACCGAAATCCGCGTCCAGGAAGAAGCGTCCGATCAGCCTGCCACACGAATGGCTCGCCATGTTCACGAATCCAACGCTGCAGAACAAACGTTGTTGGATAATGTGGCGAGTTCCGAATTTGAAGCGGTGGCCTTATTTCGAGGACACGTTCGCAAGGTATCTTTTTACGGCCAAGAAGTTAAGGGACCGATTGTTCGATTTTCGAATGATCCAACGTTATCCGCCAGGGTTCGCGTCAAAGGAGACCAGAAGGAAATGACTCAGTTAGTCTTTGTACTCGACTGCTCTGGTTCGATGAAAACCAACGGCAGAATGAACAAAGCCAAGCGAGTCCTAGAAAACGTATTGGGAAGTTTGGAAGTTGATGTGGCGCCTTTTCGAGTGAGCCTTGTTGCGTATGGTCACCGTTCCCATTGGGAAAAGACCGGTGACAAGACGTATGTGCCCGCAGCCAGTCCGTACTTTCGTGAATTCGGCCGTGGTGCCTTACCCTTACCGGGAGATGACGTCCAGCTGGTTTATGAAAGTCCGACGCGATTTGGGAACGATGAAAGACGAGACCTCTTGCAAGTGATTGACCAACTTGATCACTTTGGCGAAACTCCTTTGTTTTACGCCGTACAGCAGGCAGTTCAGGCATTAGATGACCGAGACGGACCCAAACATGTCATTGTCATTACCGATGGTGATCCTGATGTGTTTGGTCGAGCAACACCGCCTCGTGAAAACAAACTTCTCTCTGCCAGCAGCTTTAATCAGCAAGTCTTGCAGCCACTGGCCAACGCCGATTCTTCCATCAATCTCAATTTCGTTTTCTTTCAATTTGGTGGTGGCGAAATAGGGCAACTTGTTCGAGGTCGTCCCAGAATCAACACCTTCGTAGCGAATCAGGAACAGGAACTACAGTCCGCCATCTTGGAGTCTTTGAAGATTTCGCAGTTCTATGTGCGAGACGTAGAACAAAGTCAGCCCGCAAAGCGCATTCAGCTAAATCAATATTGGGACGAACCAAACATTCAAGTCGATGGACGCGTCTTTCAAGTGGTGTTGGACGGAGCCGCCGGCGCGAAACCAGCGATGGTAAAGCTGTTTGGCGGAGATCGCTTGGAGTTGACCTACAACACACGCGCTAATCGGTTGGAACACGAGCGATTCACGACGAATTTGCGTCAACAAGTACCCGACCTCCGGTACAAAGAATCGCTCGGCCGAAGCGACGCTTACTTTGTGGCCGCCCATGTTCCGGAAATCGAAGGACGCCAGAATGTCACGTTCGTCGTGTCCGTTCAGAACAATTCGGCATTTGAATACAGCGAACGACCTCGATATATCTGGGCAGAAATTCGCCCGATTTACACACCTGGCGGCACGCCCGGCACTCCAGTCTTCTATGCATTCGACCCTCAGTTTCAAAGCAACCAACCGGTTCCGGTTTTGCGATTCCCCACAGGAAATTGGCCCAGCCAAGCAGAATGGGCAGAAATTCGGCTCTACTTTTCAACCTTTGACCAGGACGTTGATGCTGTAATCAAGAGGATCGGCATGTCAGATAAGTCCAACCTCACGTTGTTTGACAATGTGCAGCTAAAATTCGAACCTCGCCGAGACGCCAGCGGCGCTTTCGAACTGGTTGTCAACGAAGAACATGGTCGCGATTCAGAACACTTTCCGCTGTGGCTGCAATTCGATCCCCCGCCCGCGAAGATTTCGCACCAGTTTCTTGCCAGCGGAACTCGAGTTCGTCATATCCTAGGGTTTACACAGGAGAGTCTTCAAGGGCGAGAGATGATCCAGCTAAAGGCCGCCGCCAAGGCATCGTTGGTCAAGAATTGGATCGAAGTCAAACCGCTGATTGTCGAAATCCCCAAACGTTGATGTTGTCCGCGTCTGCGGGCAAGTCTTGGTTGGCAACCAGCGTTGCGTTAATCTGACGAACGGAAACGGTGCTTGGAAGACTTGAGTCTAGAATTTTCGATTCCAGATCGCTCGCAATTCGCCATCGAATTGAGCGTCGGCACCAGTAGCCAGCGGAGTGGCGTAGCCGACGGTCAGTGTCGAATTATTTCGCATCACAAAATTGCCCGCAACCACTGCATTCAGAATCTGAATGTCGTTTTGCTGTTCACCAATTTGTAACGGCCCAGCAATGAATGGGTCTACGGATTCCAGCGACCGGTTGTAGTGCAATTCAACCATGGGGACAAAACCGACTAACGTCTGTGCTTGCGGATTGTGGTGCAGCCAATATCCAGCGCCAACGTCCGCGTATAGAAAAGTAACATCGCGCAATGTTCCTAGGTCGGTTCGATTCACTCCGTCGGGACTGCCAATCACGTTGTTGCCATTGGCATCAACATCAATTTGACAAAAACCTTGTAGAAAAAGACGTGGATTCGGAGTGATCAGCCAGCCAATATACGGCATGATGTGAACCGCTTGATTCTCAATTCGCAGCAATTCTTTTCCGTTGGCCAAAGAAACGCTTGTGTCGTTGGCTGTTGGTAAGGTCCAGGAAACGCCCGCCGAGATCGCTCGTCCACCAGATTGAAAAAGTAACGCCTTGAGTGACATGAATGCGTCACCAAATTCGACGTCTCGAACCTGCGCAGCAGTGTCGTCGGCAATGAAGTTGGTATCCAGCGTGCCTGCAAATGGTGTGCGAATTTCCAACGACATCAAATTGCCGAAGAACGCCTTTTCCAGTCCAGGCGTGAAGCGATTCACCGTCACTCCGCCCCGATTCAACGGCACGTTGTCAAACAAACTGTAATTGAAAAAGATGCGATGTTGTGGCAATGGGCTGGTGTTTTCGGCAATTTTCATTCGACCGACCACCGCTCCGCCTCCGCCGGGTTGCACTGGCAGATTTACCTTCAACCGTTCTGTGTAGCTATAGTGGATGTCCCAGACAGTTTCTTCGAATTCGTTCGATCGAGGATTGGAGGCGGTGCCACCGTCGAAAACAAACGTAGGTCCCGGTGACGTGGGTGCGTCAGTAGGAGCTGCCGGCGCTGCAATGTCATAGGTGTCAATTCGTTCGTCAAAATTAGTGTCACGGCCCGGCCCGATGGAATACAGGTCAGTGTATGACTGCGAAGGTGGAACGTCAAAAATAACGTCCGTACTGAAATAGCTTGTCGCCGTTAAAGAAAACCGGACCGTGTTGGGTACAAAAACGCAAGTAGAAGAACTCCCGCCAAAAAAGTCACCCACCATGTTCTGTGGGCCCATGGCTGCTGCGGCCGCGCCGGCACCTGCGGGCATGGCCGCAGCAATGTCAAATGGCGCAGGACTGTCACTGTCACTTTGCGTTGTCACGTCCGATGTGTTGGGGAATTCTCTTGGATTCGGCAAATCGAGCGTGGCTTGACCAGCTGCGGGTGGCACTTCGGGTGCTTCGGGCAATATTCCAGGAATGGGCGAGGCCGCGTCAATTGGTTCGGTAGTCATGGGTAACCGCGATGGTTGTCCTGTCGAATGACCGTACGGCATAGTAACGTCGCTTCCGGGCGATTCACAACCACGGCGAATAATCGGTGCGCAATCACACGAGATACCGCATAAGTCGCACGTGTACTTGTTGCAAATGTCACAGACTTGGCAATAAGCAGCGTGAGCCTGCAGGAAATCGCTCGCCGACGTCCCCGCTTCACACGCCGTGCCCTGCATAATGCACGCCAGCGAAAGGAGAAGTGAAATCCATTTGCTGATGGTAGTCATTGTGAGCCTAAAGGTTGTCGTGATTAGAATCTTCCTGCTAGCGGTTATTTGCGAATTGCGCCTTTCCGGAGCTACGGCGAATTCGTTCCGTTGCCGTTTTTATCATCGGAACGAATACAATTCCTACGATACGCGCAAGTGAATCGCTTGGCAGAGTTGTCGCAAAATGCCTGGTCTTTGCAGGGTCGCTAAACTGTGTGATCGTGCCGTTCGCCATGGTTGGGCTAGTTGTTCGGGGACACTACGTGAAGATGCAAAAGGCCTGGAGCAGGTTTTGACGAAACAGAAAAGCGGTGACATGACGGATCGTGTACCTACCCCGATTGTGAGATGGAACTCATGCGAAAATACTCATATCTGCTTTTCGTAATCTTAGTTTGCGGTGGCCGCTCTGCGATGGCGCAATCGAATTCATGCGAGGTTGGCTGCTCGGACGTTGGTCAATTCGAATGCGACTGCCCTGGCTGTCAGGCATTTCTGGAAGGCATGCAAGACGGAATTGCAGGGGACGTCAGCGTTCCTTACGAACTTGGCCAACCGCAACCAGTTCCCATGTCTGACGGTCTATCGGCTCCTGCGCCGAATCCCTCATTGTCGATGGACAGCGTGGCCACGTCACCCAGCGACATCGTTGGCGATTTTTCCAATGACTTTAACTTGTCCTCCAGTCTTGCTGCAGGTTCTGGCGCAACGTTAGCGTCGAATGGTGTTCCGAGCATGATCGGTGACTTCTTTGGCGGTGGTTACAACTACACCGTGGACGGACCGTTTAACGGCGGTACGGTTACGTTGGCTGGTGGTGATCGTCGAATGAAGTTCTCCGAAAACAACAGTCCGTTTCCGCGAGATCGCATCTTTGTTAATTACAACCATTTTCACAACGCGTTGACGGACCCGAATGGAAATAGTCGAGACTTGAATCGGTACACGTTTGGCGTGGAAAGTACCATCTTCAATGACTTCAATTCGGTTGAATTGCGAGTTCCCTTTGCGGGAACACTGGCGGCGCGAGAAGTAGTTGGCCGCGATCTGGATTCAACCGAGTTCGGAAACATTGCTCTGGCATTCAAGCATATGCTTTATCACAATGAATGCACGGCGTTGGCGGCCGGAATGGCCGTGGTACTACCTACCGGCAAAGATTCAAGCGTTATCCGAGATGGACAAACTCACATTGTTTATAACAACGACGCGGTCCATATTCAGCCTTTTATCGGCCTCTACCGCAAACATAACCAACGCGTTTTTTGGCAGTTGTTTTCACAGCTTGACTTTGATGCGAATGGTAACCGAGTAGTTATTCCCAGCGGTTCCATTTTTCAAACTGTCGGAACGAATTTCAATCGTGCAGAGACGCTCCAAGACCAGACGCTGCTGATGCTCGATTTCTCGTTAGGCTATTGGCTGCATCAAGACCGCTGCGCTCGTGTGGTAACCGGTGTTGCGCCAATGATCGAATTGCATTACACAACCACACTAGATGATCAGGAGACGATTCCTGGCGTATTCGAATCGATAAACCGCCGAGACATCTTGAATCTGACGGGCGGCTTGTTCTTCCAACTAGGGAATCGATCGTCCATTAAGATCGGCGCGGTTTCGCCACTGCGGACCGGATTTGACAAAGTATTTGATACCGAACTGGGCGTGCAATTTGTGCGCGGCTTTTAGGCCAGCGGTAATTTCGGGATTACTGGTGGTGCATGAATTGACGAACCTCTTGCTCCGGCAAATTCTAATCCGTACCGCGGGCAAGGTAGTCTGCCAGCGTTGCTCATTCGGAGGATGCTCGCGAGCTAGTTCGAGCTAGTCAACGGGAAGTCGGCATATCTCAGCAGTTCGATCGGACCTGCGGCGGGTTCTTGCTGATAAGTGTCCTGCTGCGAATCTTGTCGAACAGTCCGTTTTACGTACGAAATGACTTCGCTAAAGTTGGTCACTCCATCGCGGTTGCCATCGGTGGCATCAGCAGCGCCGTTGAGTGCTTCGAGTAAACGATGGGTAAACCGTCCCAGTTTTTTCTCGCGAAGTTCCACTGCTTCTTCGTTTCCTTGCGAAGCCGTCAGCGTGAAAATCATGTCATCTTGTAACATTCGCAACGCCGATTTGAGTTCTCGCCGTTGATCTAGATTAATTGCACCGGCGTGACATGTATCCAGGATCACCAACTTTCGGCACGGAATGTCAGCAAACTGCGACAAGTCCGAAAAAGAAATGCAGTCGCCATATCGTTGACTCATGAGGTCTTCATATCGGGCGTCCGCACCGACGTACAAGTAATCACCGTTCGCAGGATCTCGCAGGCCATGTCCGGACAGAAAAATAACGAACAGGTCGTCTGGGGAAACTTCTGTTTTGAGTTGTTGCAACTGAGAGCGAATGGCATTTTTCCAAGACTGTCTGTTGGCCTGTTCGTTCACCAAGGCAACCGAAGCTTCTTGTCGATATACCGGTGCACTGTGTGATTCCAGCACTTTGGCAACTTGTGTCGCATTGTTCACGGCAAAATCAAGTCGCTGGATTTGCGAATCGCGATAACGATCGATCCCGACTGTCGACACAAACAATCGTGGCGATCGACGCGGCGGCATTTGCTTTCGTTCGAATATTCTTTCTTGCACGTCGATGATCTTTGATTGAGTGGAAGCGACCACTTGAAGTAGGATTCGTTGGTCCGTCGGCAGATTCGCATCCCATTGGTATTTGTGTACGGTACGTCCATCCGACTCGGTCGATTCCAGCAGCTTGGCGTTCGTGGCGACCACTCCGTTGGCGAACGCTTTGGGTGGCAAAAGCGTTTCACCCTTGGGGACACTGATTTCAGCAACGATTGGCAGTGCTTTGGCGGACTCGTCTTTGATCGGCAGAATTTGGATTACTGGTTTCA
>JAGQOZ010000123.1 GCA_020426955.1 Planctomycetales bacterium | reverse complement strand
AATCACCATATCCGGCGGAATCAGACGTACCGCCAGAAAGTTTCAGAGACGTACCGGTGAGTGACGTTCCGGCACCTCGGACAACGCCATCGGCACCGCCGATCGAATCCACCAATGTCGCTCCGGCGGCATCGGCAGCCGCTGCATTGCTGAAACTGTATCGGTGAATGGGACCACTGGACAATGGGGTTGCAACGGGTTCCCCTGGCGGTTCATAGATGGAAGGAAATGAACCAATTTCTTCGTTATAGTTGCTCATGATTTGTGCGTCTGACAAAACGCCATCGTGCACTCGAACTCGAGAAATCGCCATGCTGCCTCGTAGACCAGGCGTTAGCGTAACGCCGTCGCTTTCGAATTGCGAAGCGATGGCAATCTGCGTTCCGGCGTGCGTATTGATGACGCCAGCACCTAGGTCTTCCGAATTCATCAACACGCCGTCCGAATAGACTCGAGTCGTCGTGCCGTCAAATGTGTACGCTAGGTGATGCCATTGCAGCGGAGCCGGTCCGCCGCCTGCATCGTTCCATCCCAAGTCGGGACCGCCCCAATGTCCGACAGCGCCGAAGGCCCCGTTGGAACCATAATTGAAAGAGAGGTTGGAACCATCCGGTCCACCTCGATGGCCCCAGGATACAACGGTTTCTTCACCGGCCAGTGCTGGATTAAAAACCCATGCTTCAATGGTTTTTGTTGAATCTAAGCCAGTAATCCCGGCAGGAGCCGTGTCCGCGCTCAGAAAGGCGCTGCTGCCGTCAAAGATCACCGATGGAACAACACCGCCAAGATTCACGGCCGTTGGACTTGCAACCGCGTTGAAATCTCCCAAAGTACCTGCATTCGACCAAACTGCGCCACTTACATTGGCCGCGTCCAGGTCTACGTATAGTTCGCCTGCCACTTCAATCGCGTGCGTGCTATTCGCTTGCATCATCGCGATGGAAAGCAATGCCATCCAACATTGAATTCGTTTCATCCAGTTGTGCTTCATTAGTTCGCCTTCGTCCTTCAAAACAAGAAAAGAATCGGCGCGACTGCAACGCGCCGACACGACACAGATACTCTCCACAAGTTGCCTATTGTATTGGGCAAAATGTTTCTTTCAATGATTAATTACCCATTCTGATGTTTCATCTACTTGGCATGTATCACGATTGAAACGCGCGACGCGTCCTTTCCGACGATTTGGTCATCAGCGCGAAGACCTGGTCAATCATGTCTGAACGGTGTGAACCATCGATGGCCGCAGCGCTATAGCGGTCCTGTTGAAAAACGAACACCAGATCGGCGGAATCAAATTCGCCATCGCAATTCCAGTCTCCGTCGCTCCAGCGAGAATTGGCCTCCGAGTCATCTTCGTATTGTCCGGCTTGAAAAACGATGATCAGATCCGTGGAATCAAACACACCGTCCAAATTGGCATCGCCCGCACCGGAACCGAGAATATTCTCCAGCAAATACGTGTGATCGTCTCGGTTGACGAGTCCGTCGGCAGTGAGGTCGAACATGAGATCAAAATCAATGGCACTGCAAATCAGATTCACATCCGCCACGTCCGTTACTCCGTCTTGATTGATGTCACCCGGCTGCACCTCCAACGCCAAAGCCAATGAACCGCCCGGCAAGCGATCACCTAGGGGCAGACCATTTTCCCAATCGCCGTCGGCGTCCAGTGCATTGCCCAACGCATCGGTCACGGAATCGTTGAGCGTGATGGCATATTGACCGGCAACCAGCGAATCGAAATGCCACGTCGCAGAATAATCTTCAGGCGAATACTGAAAATCGGTGACTGTGATCGATTCGTCCGAACCGTCGTGCAACTGCAAATCATCTTGCGCCACGACGACGTCTCGATCGAACACCACGGTCACATGATCAACGTCGTCAAACGGAATGCGGTTCGATTCGCCCAAATCCGCCAAGGATATGTTGATATCCGTGGCAGACCGGCCCCAAGACACTTCGGTCACCACCGGCGAACTTGGCCCGTTGATCGTTAAACGGTATTCACTGACCGTTTGTTGCAAAGGAGAAAGGACTTCAAAGTAGTATTTCTTGCCTTCTACAACCGATTTTGTTGATTCGAAAAATCCATCAACCGTGTTACCTCCGACAAATTCACCGTCTTCCCACCAGCGAAACTGCATCTGCTTCTGAGGCGAACCAGGGATTTCCAGTCGTACGGTTGCTTCGCCAGTAGCTGGCGCCGTCCACAATAGATAGTCGTGATCGCTTGGCAGATGTAGCGTTCCGGTCACCGTGTCTGTCCCCAAATCTAACTCGGCTGCTTCGCCGAAGATATCGTTGGGTTCGAACGAGTCTGCTTCAATCTCCAAAAAGTTCAGCCGAAATTCATAGTCCGCAATTCGGCGATCCAATTCTGGTTTCAATTGAAAATAGAACTGTTCGCCAGCCAGCACATCAAACGTGATCGAGCTTAACTGCTGCTGACGGTCAGATTGATAGACCGATTGCTGGTCCGCGTCAAAAACCAAGATTTCAGCAAAGGATTCACCTAATCGAGTTCTGGCGTCTAGATAGAGACGACCGTCGCGAGGTGCGGTCCAGGTGAAATAATCTCGGTCCGCAATTTCATGAATCGACAAATCAATGAAGTTCGCTTCGTCGCTGTCGATCGGCGTTGCCGATGCGAAATCGTCGTTCGCCTCTAAGGAATCGGGATCCAAGTCCGGCCCGTCAATCGTCAGCGAGTATTCAGGGTTGGTCCAGCCCATCAAGTCCTTGACGACAAAGTAGTAATTCTGTCCCGCCTGGACTTCAAACGAAATCGATTCCGTATTCGACTCCGCCACGCCTCGCCCCTTTTCCACTCGAATCCCAGCTTCGGCTGTCCAGGCGTACAGATCGATATCGCCCAACGTATGGTCGAATGTCAAATCGACGGTGACCGTGCCGCTTTTAGTCGATTGCCATTTGAAGGTGTCGATGTCACCGGGGCGATGAATGGAGAGCCCGTTTAGCTGTTGGTCACCCAAATAGACCAACCCTTGCGCATCAGTGGCATTTCCTTCCAACGCGTCCGGTGCGAATTCGGGTACGCCTAAGACCACTCGAGTGATCATGGTGTTGTTGAATTCGTTCGATTCCAACAGGTTGTCAAACGGATCGATGACCGTTTCAAACCAGTATTCTCCCGGCGGAACGTCTTCAATGTCGATCCATTGGTCATAAATGTCTGCGGCGTAAATATCCGCCCAGCCAACGGATATCCCTTGCGTCTGGCGGTTGCAGTCGGTGAACTTCCAGAATTCGGGAGCTTCCGGGATTTGCAGATCGTATGTGGCAAAGTCCCAGAGGCAAAAACTGATCTTTTCGCCCGCCGCAACTTTTTCGCCAACACCGCCTTCCGGCGTGATTTCTCGCAAGTTGTATTCAGCGTATTCGTCTAAATGAATGTGATTGTGTCCAGCGTGATAGACAAACTGGCCAGCCAATTTTTCGTAGACGGAATCATCTTCCATCACAATGACTTGGTACACATCCTGTTGTTCGCCAACGACATCAGCGCCGCGAACCCAAAGTGGTCCGTCACCCACGTTGGGAACGGCTGTGCTGAATCGCATGATCTTGCGGCCCGTTTCCGGATGAGAATCCAAATAGGCAAGGTGGTTGAACCCCAGCAGGTCGTCGTCCCACAGAATCAAGTCTGGTAAACGAGCGTTTTCAATATCAAGATCGTCGATAGTGCCTTGTTGGACATTCCCATTTCCAGGGTCAACGTCACCGTGAAACTGGATTCGAGTTTCTAAGAGCTCGAGTTGCGGAAAACATAACTTTTTTGGTCGAGACATGCCGAGGCCTCCTACCATGCTCCTACAGGATGCATTTTTCATAAGGTGAATTTGTATGGATGCGCAAGACGGCACATTGATCTTCTATACATGTGCCCAGATGACCGCTCGCCCAGCGGTTATACGAAACAAGGCCGCCACATCGGGCGACCTTGTGCGATTTAGATTGAATGTCAACCGTTTCGAATTAACGGCGTCGAACCAAGCCAAAAAGTCCCAAGCAAGCGATGACCAGCATCGATGCGGTGGCAGGTTCGGGCACTGAAATCAACTTGTTGTCGGCAGCGATGAAGTAGTTGTTCGAACCACCACCGAAAGTTTGTTCGAAGAAATTGTACGTTCCGGCCGGAGCAATCGTGGCCCACAGGTTGAACGAACCATTAATATCGTCACCTGCATTTTCCGCCGTCGACCCTTCGTCAATGTCAACTGTTCGACCGGTGTCAAAGAAGATAGTGGGCAAGCCAGTCATGCTGGTATCTTGCATCCAAGGCAGCGGTTGGCTACCGACATGGCGCGAATCCAGACCGACGTAGATGATACCCAATTTGTTTGTTGTCACTTCCAACTGATACGTAGCCAGAGTCTTGTCTGAGTTAGAGGCAACAATGACGTCCGCGTCACCTTCAAATTCGGTGGGAACGTTTACCAGACGGTGGCCAGGATCGCGGTCGTGATAGATGTTCACGCCGTCTACCAACGTTTCAATCGTTGGTGTCACACTGCTGCTTACGGCATTCACACTGGAGATGATGCCGGCACTCGCCTGCGCTGCCATGGCTAAAGCAGCCACAATAACAAGCATTGATCGAACTGAAAATCTCATAAGAAATCCCCTCAAGCACATAAAATTGCCCAATCACTGGGCCTGACACATTTTCGTTAGCGGAAACCTCCGTTAAAGCCCGCCGTAAATACTAATTCAACCCTCATGTTCATGCGAACTCTTCTAAGGTACCCAGATTTTGGGGCTTGTCCATAACTTGGGATACAGAATTTGGATAATTTCGGCAGCCGAGTGAATTCGATGAACAGAAATCGAAACAACAAGCAAGAAAATCGGGCCTACCGAGCCATCTGATCCGCGATCCAACGTTCTAGTTCGTCCATATCGACCGGAGGAATATCGGACAAATCGGGTCGCAGGCGTACCGCTTCCTTAACATAGACGTGTTGAATGTCTTGCGGCGATTTGTCTGTGTTCCAATGCAGAAGGACGCGGATGCACTTTCTAAGCGAGCCAGGCACGTCAATTTCGTGGGTGCAAAGCAGAGGGACGTCGAACCAGCCTAATTGCCGCGCGGCCAACGCGGGAAATTCGGCCGTTAGATCCATGGTGGTGGTAAAGATGGCACTGGCAACATCGTTTGGATCGATATCGTTCTGCCGAATCATCAGCGCCAACAACTGTCGAGTTGCGCCTAAGACCGATTCGCGACTATTGTCATCTGCCGTCGTTGCACCTCGAACACCTCGGCACGTCATCCTTTCGGCTCCTCACATCACATCCGGTTCGTTTCCCAAAGCAGGGCAACTTACGATTTTGAATAGATTTCCACAAGGTAACCGTCGGGATCGTAGATGTAGAGTTGCCGAGGCCCGTCGGGACGTGACCGAGGCCCCGTGACGATTTCAATTCCTGCCTGCTGCAGCTGGACCGCCGCGTCGTCACAGCTTTCCACTTCAAACGCGAAATGGAAACCTCGAGAGGGCATAGAGCCATCAAAGGGTGGCAAACCGGCAGAACCCGCTTCGTCTCCTTGAACGTTCATGTGAATCTGCGTATTTCCCGCCTGAAACCAAAGCCCAGGAAAGCCAAAACCAGGGCGTTCGGTGGGCACCATTCCCAGAATATCGCGATAAAAGCGTTCGCTTCGATCCAGATCTTGGACCACCAACGTGATGTGATCAATCACTTTGACTGACAACAACGGGGTACTGTTGACCGACACCATGTCCGGCTCCTTTGTTCCAAGCGGGCAATTTACTGCGACCGTTCGAGTATACAAGACCAGGTGCTCCGATTCGATCGGGTGTCCCAAGAACGGTCTCTTGCGCAAACCATGACTCGATCCATTCGAATCAATCCTGCATCCTGCGGACCGGGTGACCGAAGCGAACACCAATTTCCGAGTGGCAACGCGGATTTAGTTTTCGAATTCCACTTGCAACGCCGTCAAGCCAGATGGTGTGGCAAAAACGAGCACCGATTTTCCTTCGATCATCAGTCCCGTTGCGCCGCTCACATACTGACCTACTCGAAACGAATCATAAAAACTTCCGTCATCCGCCACCAAATGAATTGAACCATCAGGGCCGACCAACAGCCAGTGAGAATTTCCAGCGGCCACCATGCGAACCGAACGAACCACGTTCACTTGGCTCTGATACGTCCCTTCCGGTAGCCCGTAGCTCCACAATTCGTTCAGCGAGCGATTCAATCCCAACGCCAACTGACGACCTTCAATGGTGTAGGCCAAGCCAATGTATTCCGTGGGACGTACCGATTTTGCGGCGGTCGATTGCAAATGATGGACGGTTCGTTTACCGATGGCTATGCGCTGACCTTGCTTTCCGAATACATTGACTGGCGTCACGGCACCGTCTTGGGATGTCAAAAGTACGCCACCTGCCAACGTGCGTTCCTTGGCCAATGAAATCACGTTGGGGACGCCTCGAAAACTCCACCTGCGCTCTCCTGAACGCTCGACACAGTGAACTCCCAATTCGCCCGACCAGGCAACCAGCATTTCGACTGAACCATCTTTGTCCAAGTCTTCCAGCAACACGTCTTCTATCCGACTGTCTTCACCTGGCGGTTCTGGATAGATCAGGATTGTTTCGAGTTGCCCATCGAAAAGTCGGACTTGCGATCCGAACCGAGCGTAGGCGGCGATGTACGATTCGTGATCAGACGTTTGAAACGAAACAAGGTTGGTGGCAAAAAAATCTGCCGGCAGCGGTTTTCGCGCCAGCACCTGGCCTGCCAAATCCAAGCGAACCAGCGACCGACCGCTTTCTAGCGCCAACAGTCCTGTCGGCTTTTCATCTGCATCGAATTCTACCAACAGGTTTCCGGGCGAATCCAAATTCGTTTGCGTCCAAGCCGGTGCCAGCTTCATTTTTTTGGGTTGCGTCGCTTCGGGAGCCACTTCTGTGGGCGCGGCAGTCAGCGCCGGTTGCACGGCCGCTTCGGCCAGTTTCAGTTGTCGCTGGTAAGCGTGCTGTTCCTCCTGAAAACGTCGAACCACTTCAGCCCCCAGATTGTTCCCTTGTAGTACGCTTTGCAGCACAAACTGCACACTTTGGCTCAGCTGCGGGTTCGCACCGACTTCAAAAAGCTGCAGTCGGTTCTGGGCATCCAAGATCACCACGGTGGGCGCGGCTTGGACGTTGAATTTGCGCAAGCCGGTTCCTTGGAGATCTCGGACCACCGGCATCTTGATTCGCCACTGTTGCATCAACTCACTCAACTGACCATTGTCCAACTGATCAACCGGTTCCGAGCAAATGGCCAAGAAGTTAACGTCGTGTTGTGATAGCGAGGTTTGTAGCTGTTCCAGTTCCTGCAGGACCACTCGTGAACCGTCGTCTCGAGTAAACCACGCTAGGACCAGCGCGGCATGGTCCGTGGGCACAGGTTCCAGTTTTCCGTTTTGATTGACAAACTGAAAACCGGTAATGGGTCGACCAAAAAACTGGGTCGGCAAGGGCAATGGAGGCAGAACAAAGAATCCAACATTGTGAATATCGTCTCCTTGGTCCGCTTGAAAACGCGATTCGTCCGAACCGAGATCTTGGCGAATTTGACGGAATTCCACCGACATTTCGTTCTGCGTCGGTTCGCCTTCTCGTTGTGTGGGAAAATCGATTCTCCGAATCACTCCCTGCGTACGATCTACGCCAAAATGAAATTGGCCTGCATCGGAATTCACGGCAATCATTTGGCACAGATGACTGTCGATCGACTGCGGTTTGCCAAACGTGATTTCCACGTCGTCTGGAAACACGTCAGAAAAGGACTTGTCCGAAGTCAGCAAGCCCAACTGCAAAAAATCCAAGGTTATGGGCATGGCCATCAGTAGACTGGGCATTTGATTGGGACTGGCGGGATCGGCGTATTCGGTAACCGAATAAATATCTGCCGTGGTCAGCAAATCGGAAGCGGCTTTCATCACCTGTTGACCGTCAAAATTTTGCGTCGTGGGATCGATCACTCTCGCGCTCATCGCGCTGCCATTACTTCGCACGATCACTTGATTGTCTTCTCGCCGCACCTCCAGACGCAGCCGATTGGGGCGAATGAAATGGATGTTCAATCGAGTTTCTTCGGTGACGGTGTCCCGAGTTCCTGTGTAGCGAACCGTGATGATCGTTTCATCTTGGTAGGCATGCATCGCGCGGTAGTGTTCGAAGCAAGCCGCCAGCAGTTGTCTGGCCGTCGCCGAATCGGACACCTGCCAATCGCTCGGCCTGTCGGCGTCAGCTGCACCTGGTCCGTCCGTGTCCCGGTCGGTTGTCGCCGATGGATCAGTGTCAATGTCCGGCGAGGATGAATCGGACGGCGTTCGCTGGCAGCCTGCCACAACAACACTGATGGTAATCGCGCACAACAGCCAATGCGTCCAACGTGAGATTCGCTCCATTTGTTCTTTGTCCCTTTTTTCCATGGTATTTGCCTGATCCCGACGCGTTGATCAAGCTTACCACGTCCTTGCGTTGCCGCCGATTGCTATTTGACGGCCGAATGCACGTTGGTTACGGGTTTCTGGGTTCGGCGCTTCCACCAAATTTGCAGAATCACGATGGCACCGCCCATAAAACCGGTCGTATAGCTGGCTGAATGTGCGAACGCGGCCGCCAAGAACGCCCGATGTTGTTCGAGTGGAACTTCTTGCGCCCACCGCCCCTGAAGTTGGATATGGTTGTTCTGAGCTAAATGCCACCCAATCCGCCCAGCCGAAATCGCCATCAACGCCATGCACAACAACAACCAGAACAGCGGTCGCACTAGTTGTTTCCAATCCATTTTGGGATAGCGGCCGTAGCGAGCCGTGATGGCCAGCGGAATCCCCATGATGAATCCGACCCACCAGGTAGCAATGATGCCCCAGCCTAGACCAAGCAACGTGCGAGACTCCGTACGAAAGACGGGCGGATGGCCGATGGTAAAGTATTCGACACAAAGTCGAACCGTGATTTGATCGTGCACAATGCCGTACAGCACCGCCGCCACGATACACAGCCCAATGATTTCCACTCCGCGAATCCAGTCTACTGGTCGTCCCATCGGCTGTTCCTTGCGCCAAGATTCGCCAGCTGCGGAGATAGCGCATTCCACAGCCCGAGTGGACATCGGTGCGTCCCAAACTTGGACGCCGCCCGTTCGCGGATCTATTCTTCTTTTGACATCAGGATCAGCACGGCACCACCCAGGCCCAGCAGGCATCCGGAATACAGCATTCCGTAGTATCCCATTTTTCGCTTGCCTTCCACCCTTTCGAATTCTTTGTTCGCTTGTTGCTGCTTTTGTTGATACTGCCGCAGTTCTTCTTGAAGCTTGGCGTCGTTTTGGTTTTCGTTAGCGGCGGTAGCCAACGCGTGGCCTCGCGTGATCGTGTCGATTCGATCAGTTGCCTGTTTTTCGCTCCACACTCCTTCTGTCTTGTATCGCCCGTTCCACCAAAAAGCTCCACCTATAAACAACGCCCCAACCAACAGCAGGGCCAAACCGATCTTGGCTTTCATGAAAACCCCTAAGCACCCAATAGAGGAAGATTGATTTCGAAAAGAAAAACGCGAGCCGCCAATATGAGGCTCGCGTAATTCATGAACCCATTCGAAGTTACTTGTTCGAATGTACCGCCTACAGTGCGTCACCAATACTGGCCGACTGCCCATCAGCGGCATGCACCAAGTAGGCTAACGTTACGGCATCCACGCTATCCGGTAGAAATGCCACGCTACCGTCCATATTGGCAATCGTGACTCCGCCCGGATGGTTGCTCCTGGGAGCAGCGGACAAATAGAAGTTGGAGCTATTCTGTGACCATGTGGCGCAGGGCATTTGTTCCAGCTGAGCATATTGGGGATCGGGGCAGTTGTACAACATGTCCGTGTTATGCAGTTGTTGATTCGGAACCTGAGCGGATTCTAAGGCTTCGTCCCAGGGTACGAAGGTCCCAGCCGATGCATCGGGATTATGGTGTACGTCTAAGGCTAACAGCGAAGCACCGGCCCATGGCAACGCCCACGCACCACGTTGGTCTCGTTCATGATCTCGAGCACGAACTTCCGCCAAGGCAATTGTCTTAGATTGTCCGTCCTTAATTTTGGCAAGTTTTTGACCGTACCGAGACCCGCTGGCTCGCCAACCACCGCCACCTAGCGCACCCGGGAACTCTTGCAGCAAATCGACATGAAATGGACTGACAAAAGCTGCTACATTTCCTTTGCCGAATTCGACCCCACGAAATTGAAAGTACAATTCACCAGCGGCGTCACTAGGACAGTTAAACGAAGCAACGTGTGCCGCCTGGGGCATGTTGCCGTTAGCGTCAGCCGGTTGCTGCAGAATGTTCTTGGTCAGGTCAAATCGATCGTACAGTACGTTTTCTTCCATGTACGGCAAGACCAACACGGTCCAGCTAATCATTTGTCCGCTGCGTGGATTGAATTCACCAAACGCAAAGTCGGCTCGACGATTCTCGGCAACCATCCCCGCGGTCGGCAACATTTGCCGAGCACCTTCGTAGTTCAAAATGGCCGTAATAACTTGTTTGAAGTTATTCTGGCAGCTCATACGTCGAGCTGCTTCGCGAGCCGCATTGATCGCGGGCAACAGCATCAACACCAAAATTGCAATGATGGCAATCACCACCAACAGTTCGACCAGCGTAAAGGCTTTACGCTGCAGCACGGAAGATTTTGTTCGCACCTAACTGTCTCCGTAAGAAAAAAAATTATGAGATAATACGAAGAAACGGGAGCCTCCAAACGTTTAGGCCCTGTTCCGGAAACAGGCCAACTATCGAGTTAGTGTAGCCATTTCCCGGCAACGAATCACCGGCTTGGCGCTGAATTTCCCGAATTCCGCCGTTCGCACGATAGATAGTCGTGTGAAACGACAAAATCGTTAAGCATGACCTGGTGCTTTATTTGATCGGTTAATAAATTTGCCGCCCATGTCGGGGCTCACCCGGCTTTAGTCCGCCAATTTGTCACGCTACCATAGTTCCTTCCGCGTGGATCAAACGGCGAATCATTACCATGTTGGCTGATTTGGTAGTGATTTAGCGATCGGGTCATGTTTCTTCAAAACGGTTGGAAAGAGATAGTACCGCCATGTCTTTTAAGCAGTCGGATCGTTTGACGTCCCTAGAAAAAATGCAATGCACCGTCCTCAAACACATGAAGGATGCCTGTGTCGCGGTTGCTCGGCAGATCGGAGATTTGATTCGAATTCGTGCCGCAGAAGGTCGAACCTGCGTTTTGGGCCTTGCCACCGGTTCTACTCCGGTTGGCGTCTACAACGAATTGGTTCGCATGCACCAGGAAGAAGGGTTGTCCTTTGCAAACGTAATTACGTTCAACCTGGACGAATATTACCCCATGCATGCCCATGAACTGCAAAGCTACGTTCGGTTCATGAACGAGCACCTGTTTGATTTGGTCGACATTCAAAAACAAAATGTGCACATTCCAGATGGCACGTTGCCGCCAGAAGCAGTGCAACAGTTCTGTTGGAACTACGAACAGAAAATCAAAGACGCCGGCGGAATTGACATTCAATTACTGGGAATCGGACGCACAGGACATATTGGATTCAACGAACCTGGTTCCGGCAAAGGGAGTCGAACTAGGTTGATCACTTTGGATCGAGTGACTCGGATTGACGCAGCTAGTGATTTCTTTGGCGAAGAAAACGTGCCTCGCCGAGCCATCACCATGGGCGTCGGCTCCATCTTGGACGCCAAAAAGATCATCATGTTGGCCTTTGGTGAACATAAGGCACGGATTGTCGCCCAAGCCGTGGAAGGCGAAGTCACACCAGTTGTCGCGGCCAGTTTCTTGCAGCAGCACCCCAATACGCAAGTCGTTTTGGACGAAGCCGCCGCCAGCGAACTGACGCGAATGAAAACGCCATGGCTGGTTTCGGACATCAAATGGGACGACATGGTCACTCGTCGAGCTGTCATTTGGTTGGCCCAAAACCTCAACAAACCAGTCCTGAAGCTGACCGACCAGGAATACAACGAAGGCGGACTACAAGATCTGCTGGCCGAAAAAGGGCCGGCGTACAACATCAATCTGTCCGTGTTTCGACATCTCCAAGCCACCATCAACGGCTGGCCCGGCGGGAAACCTCAGCATCAGAAACAGCCGGGAGATCGTGACCGTCCGTTTGATTCGATTTTTCCCAAGCGAGTGGTCATTTTTTCGCCGCATCCCGATGACGACGTCATTTCGATGGGTGGCACGTTGATTCGCTTGGTCGATCAAGGGCACGAAGTCCATATCGCGTATCAGACGTCCGGAAATATCGCTGTTTTCGACGACGATGCTGGCCGGTTCGCCGACTTTGTGGCTGAATTCAACCGACTCTTTGGCATCGATCCCGAACAGACCGCGCAGCTGGACGCACACGTTGACGAATTTTTGAAAAACAAAAAAGCCGGACAGGTGGACAGCGAAATTGTCCAACAAATCAAAGGCCTGATTCGTCGCTGTGAAGCCAAGGCGGGCGCGCGTTGCTGTGGTGTCCCAGAAACGCAACTACACTTTATGGACTTGCCGTTTTACGAAACAGGACGAGTCAAGAAAAAGCCGCTGGGAGAAGAAGACATTCAGCTGACG
>JAGQOZ010000122.1 GCA_020426955.1 Planctomycetales bacterium | reverse complement strand
CGCATGGGGTTATCGGTTGCGACGCACTTGGCGAACCGTTCGTAGTCCCGCCTTCAGGCGGAAACAGCTTTTCATTGCAACTGCCTACAAACTTGTGGGTTCGCTCGTACAACGCCAACAACTACGGTCGCTTGGGGAACTTGCCAAAATCGGGCGAACGTTTCTCTACAAACGCGTTGCGGCCTTCTTGCCCTTCTTCGGTCATGTAAAATAACATCGTGGCATTTCCTGCGAGTTCCTGCAGTCCCACTTGGCCATCACAGTCGGCGTTGAGCGCGGCTTTCAAACAGCGAATGGCAATCGGGGATTTGGTCAAGATTTCTCGGCACCATTGAACCGTTTCCGATTCCAATTCCGCGTACGGAACCACGGTGTTGACCAAGCCCATCTGTAAGGCCTGTTGGGCGTTGTACTGACGACACAGAAACCAGATTTCACGAGCTTTCTTTTGGCCAATGATTCTGGCCATGTAACTGGCGCCAAAACCGCCATCAAAACTGCCGACCTTGGGACCGGTTTGGCCAAAGATGGCATTATCTGCGGCGATCGTTAAATCACACATCATGTGCAACACGTGCCCGCCGCCAATGGCGTAGCCGGCCACCATAGCGATTACTGGTTTGGGGCACGTACGGATTTCTCGTTGAAAGTCCAACACGTTTAAGTGTTCGCCACCAATGTCGTCTTTGTAACCGGCTTCGCCGCGAATCTTTTGGTCACCGCCAGAACAAAACGCTTTTTCTCCTTCGCCGGTTAGGACGATCACGCCGATGGAACCGTCTTGACGAGCCAGTTGCAGTGCTTCGCGCATTTCGTTGACCGTCTGCGGTCGAAAGGCGTTGCGAACTTGCGGCCGGTTGATGGTGATCTTAGCGATGCCTTCGAATTGTTCGAAGCGAATATCTTCGTACTGTTTGATCGCTCTCCACGAAATGTTACTCACCGTCGTAGTCCTTTCTTTCAATTCGTTGGACAGGTTGTGAAACGTTGTCAATTGTCACTGACACTTCGAGCCAGCAAATTTCGCCGGAAAACGCGACTGTGCAACTTCAAAACGCGTTAGCCAGGGGCCGCAGGTCAAAAAACGTGATACGTCACCGTCGGCTAGCGCCTTGACGCTCACATCAGACCGGGTAGTCATTTCTCAAGCGATACTTCATCAATCCTATTCCAAAAACGTAATAACGTCGCAGCCAGTTCTGCGGGTGATTCTGACACCAACGCGTGCGCCGCATGGGGAATCACCGACAGCTGAATATGCTGATTTGTAAACTGCATTTTTTGACAAACGGTAACGTATTTGGAATCTCGTTCGCCCGCAATGGCCAATACTGGACAAGGCAATGGATCCAATCGTTCCCAATAGTTCGGTTGACACGCCACTGAATAACTTTGCAGCAAATGCACTTGTCGCTGCTTGGCGTCTTGGGTGGAAAGTTGTTGGGTTCGCCGAGCAATCACGTCGGTGCGAACCTGCGGCGACATTCGCTGAAAAACGGGCTGTTGATACCAATCGCATAAAAACGAATCGATCGGTTCGCTGATCAGTCGGTCACACCATTGTTGATCATGCGCCCATCGGTCGGGCCGTTCACTTTCCTTTATGCCGGGATTTCCTGCCACGAACGCCAGCGAACGAACAAACTGCGGCTGTTGCAACATGACGCCCAGTGCCAAACGAGCTCCCATGGAATAGCCCACAAGATGACTGTCTGGTTCCAGCTGCGCCGTAATCGCGTCCACGCCAGCTTGCCAATCGGCTGCGATCGGCAGCGGGATGCTGGTGATTTCCATGTGGTCATCACCGCCATGCCGTTGCCAAGCGGACTTGAGTGGTTCCGCATCGGATGCATCGCCCAAGAAGCCGTGCAAGAAATAGACGCGGCGCATGTCAAATGGCCTTTGCGATGTTGGTCAACCGAGCGTGCAGCTTGCGATTTTCGATTCGGTTGGTCTGAACTTCAATGACGCACGATTGTTCCGATGCTAACGCTCGACGATACGTGGCGGCAAACATTCGATTCGAAGTGGCTCGAGCATAAGGTACGCCAAACATTTCGCATCCTGCTTGGAAACGGCAGCCATGGGGCGTTCCAAAAAAGCGTTCAAAATGCTGAGTTTCTTCGGCGATGGGCAAGAAATGAAAGATTCCTCCGCCATCATTGTTGATGACCACCACTACAATAGGAACGGGCGAACGAGCAAGCAAGGCCAGCGAATTCAAATCGTATAGCAAAGACAGATCGCCCAAGATCAACGAAGTCCGCCGCTGACTGCCCAACGCAAAGCCAACGGCTGTGGCCAACACGCCATCAATGCCACTGGCACCTCGATTGGCAGCCACCGACACACGTTTCTGTGCATGCCAGACACCAAACAAGTCCATATCTCGCACCGGCATGCTGTTCCCCAGAAACAAGGCATCGCCGTCAGGAATGGTCCCAGCCATCTCGTGCGCGATATACGGTTCATGCATTTCTGTGTCAGCCGAACTCAAACGTGCCAATTCGTCCTGCACCGCTTGTCGTATGCGACCGAGTTCCGCTTGCCATGGTTCGCGCAGCTGATTGGTTAGCATGCTTGATGGCAAGTTAAACGTTTCCGCAGTGATGCGACTTCGGTGGAACCGAGTCACCGTGTGGCAGGGATCGATAGGCTGACGCAAACGAGAAACCTGGACGTATTGCCTGGGCTGGGCCTGCTGTACGAATTGCCACCAACGCTTTGATACGATGCGTCCACCCAGATGCAAAATAGAATCGGGCTTGGGCAATTGATGGCTGCACAGCGTCAAGTCGGTCGCGCCGCAACGAACGCCACTGGTCACATCAGCAAACAACGGAGCGGCCAACTGGTCTGCCAATTGAATCGCCGCATCGGCTTCGGATGCATCGCAGGTACCCAAACAGATCAGCAGATCAGACGAAATGTCCGTCAGGTCAATCCGTGAGTTGCTGACATGGTTTGTGACATTTGTCGGTGATGCAAGGCAGTCCACCCAGTCGGACTTGGGATGCATTGCTTGCGAGATCGCTTGATCGCCGGTTTCGAACGGTTCACGAAACATGCAATTTAAATGCACCGGACCATCGGTAGCCGCAGACATTGCCGCTGACAACATGGTGTCCAGGGATTCGAACGAAGCGTCTTGCGGGCAGGGAATGTCAAAGAACTGCCGCACGTAGTTGCCAAAGATGTGGACTTGATCAATCGTCTGGTTCGCGCCGGTGCCTCGTAATTCAGGCGGTCGATCGGCCGTCAACAGCAACATCGGAACTTCTTCCTGTGATGCTTCTACCACGGCAGGCAAAGCGTTGGCCACGGCGGTTCCGGAAGTGCAGATAAACACGCCGGGAACATGACTGGCTTTGCCATAACCCAAACAAGCAAACGCTAACGCTCGTTCATCAAAATGCTGCGTTACGTTCACATGCGGATGCTGCGCGATGGCCATGGTCAGCGGCGTGCAACGCGAGCCCGGAGCGACAAAGAAATGGCGAATGCCTTGACGAACACAGCGATCGATAATTCGCACACTCCATGCGGCGTTTCCCAGTGGCGTGCTCATGCTGGTTCGGCTCGTACTAGTTCTAGCTGGCGTTGTCTCGATCCAAAATCGACACGAAATCTCGAATCTTATGCTCAATCTCTTGCCATTCTTCTTCCGCCGTGGAACCGGGGACGATTCCGGCGCCAGAATAGACAGAAAGCTGATTGCCGGTGACTAATCCGGACCGAATGCCAACAGCAAATTCGGCGGCGTCCGCGCTGATCCAGCCCACCGGCGCCGCATACCAACCTCGATCAAACGTTTCCAATCGACGGATTTCGGCCAGTGCATTTTCGGTGGGATACCCGCCAACGGCCGGCGTCGGATGCAGGCGGTCAATCAACTGCCCGTCCGTCACTTCGCTCTTCAAAGTGGCTTTGACTGCGGAATACAAATGCTGCTTATGAGCCAGTTTCAAAATGGACGCCTTGGAATCAACTTGCAAAGAATCCACAAACTTGTGCAGTCGCTGACGAATGCTTTTGCGAACAATGTCGTGTTCCAATTGATCTTTCTGACTAGCCAACAGTTGTTCGGCCAAGACTTGGTCTTCCGCTTCGGACTGGCCTCGGCGCCGAGTGCCCGCGACCACTTCGCTCAACAAACTCGCGTCTAGTCGTGAAAACAGGCGTTCTGGCGTCGCACCCAAGAACGCGGTTTCTGGATTCAGTTGAAAGCAAAAGTGGTAACAACTGGCGGTATTTGCAAACAAGCGAACCGCCAACGCGGAAGGCTGCAGTGGTTCGTGAAAAGCATAAACGGCTTTGCGAGCCAGCACGATTTTTTCTACCACTTCCGTTTCAAACAGTTGCATGGCGGCGTCAATATTGGCGAACCAGCCGGCTTTGTCTGGAAAATCGGTGCGGCTTTGGTAAGCAGGCAGCTGGGGTGCGAAGTCAGGAGTATCCGCTTTTCGGAACGAAAGGACACTGTTCTTGGCTGCTTCCAAATCGTTTTCGTTCATGATCACACATCGCAGCGAATCACCATCAAACGTGATGCGAGGTAGCCAGAATTGAGCGTTCCCAAACGGCAGCCATTCGTTGCTGACTTCGGCCGATTCGCTAAATGAAAAACCGCCCAGCCAGCGAAGTTGCTGATTCGAACCGAGTCGCAATCGGCATTCGTCGATCACCGCTTCCATGCCGTGAATGTGATCTCGTCGAATCGTATCGGCCACGCCAAACCCAAACAGCGAAGCGTCCGTTTGCCGATCTTGCCAAACAAACTTTTGAGCAAACCGAATACTGCTCCACCAGTCCAACGCGTTTTCCGGTTGAAAGGGGACGGATATCGTAGCAGGAAAGGTTGAATTTGATTCGTTCACGCCATCCATTTGTTCTAACAAACGGTAGGCTGCGTCTGACTGGTTTTGGGCGGTCGTTAGAGTGCCGTTGGCCATGATTCGCTCCTACTTCTGTCCCACATACAAAGTGGCAATCCCGCCCGTCAACGGATAATATTTCACTTGCTGAAGACCGGCACGCTGCATCCGATCTGCCAACGCCTGCCCATAAGGAAATTCGCCCACACTTTCCGGCAGGTACGAATACGCCGCATCGTCGTTTCTGGCCAGCCACTGACCAATCTTCGGCAAAACGTTGCGAAAGTACCAACCGTAGATCGCTTTGAAGGGCTGCCATTCGGGCATCGAAAATTCCAACACGGCCACTCGACCACCCGACGCACAAACTCGAGTCATTTCGCGCAAGCCTTGATCGGTGTCACTGACATTCCGCAAGCCAAACGCAACTGAAACAATCTGAAACTGGTTATCATCAAACGGCAATTGTTGAGCGTCCGCTTCCAAAAACGTTACTTGGCCATTGCAGCCCAGGCGTTGTTTCTTTTGCATCCCAATTTCCAACATCGGAAAACAAAAGTCAGATGCCACAATCTTGGTTTGCTTGTCGGATGCCTTCCAGAAAGCCAAAGCCAAATCACCCGTCCCAGTGCAAACATCCAAAATGGGCTGGTTGCCGGAAGGAGCAACAATGCGGACGGTTCGCCACCGCCAGTACTTGTCGACATTCATCGACAGCAAATGATTCATTCGGTCGTACTTATGAGCGATTCCCGCAAACATGTTGCGCACTCGATCGCCCGATTTGTCCACTGCCATGGCTCGTCTGTATCTCGCTAAACGGTCTTTCTGGTTGGCCCAAGTCGTGTTCAAGGGAGAAACCGAATTTCGCAAGATACCTTAACCAGGCTACTTACGTTAAGGTGGGGACTTTTGAATGCAATTGATATCAGCAAAGAAATCGATCCATGGCATCTGTTGTAAACGTGCATTTCCTTCCTAATTTGACTTCTCCGCAGCAACTCGCCGGTCGCACGGTTGTGGTGATTGACGTGCTGCGAGCGACCACTACCATCTGCACCGCTTTGGGAAATGGAGCCGCCAAAATCATTCCCTGCTTGGAAGTAGAAGAAACCATGAACTTGGCCGCGAACGCCAGAAAACTCGGGCAAGCAGTTCTTTTGGGTGGCGAGCGAAATGGTTTGCCGCTACCGGGATTTGATCTGGGAAATTCTCCGGCTGAATATGGCCGAGCCATGGTTCAGGGCAAGACGATCTATTTTTCCACCTCCAACGGTACGAAGGCCATGATGGGCTGTGTGGGAGCGGACCACATCCTGCTGGCCGGATTTGTCAATTTTTCGGCCGTCGCTCGGCGATTAATGAACCAGTCGGAAGTCGATATCGTCTGTGCAGGAACGCACGGATTGATCAGTCGCGAAGATGTGTTGCTGGCCGGTGCTATCGCTGGACGGTTAAGAGCTTGTCACGATCAGATCGAATGCAACGATTCTGCGAGTTTGGCCATCGATGCGTGGCGGAGCATTGCTGGCGACCAAATTTCGCGCGATTCGCTAGCGGATGAACTACGATTTAGCCACGGTGGTGCGAATCTGGTTCGCATCGGACACCAATCCGATCTCATGCTGGCGGCCGATTTGGACCGATGGAACTTCGTGCCCTGTTTGGACCAAGCCACCTGGACCATCATGAAAGAATGTGAAAACGGATAGTTGGCACAGAATCTGGTGTCATAGACGCTTGTTTTTGGATCTGCTACTTTTCCACGTTTGCACCTACTGTGAATACGTTCTTCTTAGCCTTGTTGACCCAAAGTGAAGCCGAAAGATTGCTGTCATGAACATGGATAAACTTGTTTCATTGTGTAAGCGCCGAGGATTCTTGTTTCAATCGAGCGAAATCTATGGTGGATTGAACGGCTTTTGGGACTATGGACCGCTGGGTGTGGAGCTGAAGCGGAATATTAAGGACGCATGGTGGCGAGACATGGTGACGGGCCACGACGACCTGACTCAGCCCGCCGGTGCTCCGTCCACTTACGAAATGACCGGCTTGGACTGCACGATCATCATGCATCCGCAAGTCTGGAAATGTTCTGGACACTACGATTTGTTTCACGATTTCATGGTCGATTGTCGCGAATCCAAGCGACGCTACCGACACGACCAAGTTGTCGGTCGTTGGCTGGTCACGGACAATGGCAAGACGTTCATTGCCGTCGAAGAAACCGAAGCGGCTTTGGACGATGTAGAAAAACGAGCCCTCAAGTTTTTGAATCTTCGCGCTAAGGACGTCGCAAAATTGCAGTTTGACGGCGGCTTAGCTTCGCTTACTTCGGTAGACGATCTAGCTCAAGTCCTGGGCCCCGACGCCAAGCAGGTCGGTTCGCTGACTGAACCTCGTGAATTCAATTTGATGTTCAAAACCTACGTCGGTGCACTGTCTGGCGAAGAAGGCGCCGCGTTCCTGCGTCCCGAAACGGCTCAAGGTATCTTTGTCAATTTCAAGAATGTGGTGGATAGTACTCGAGTGCGAGTGCCGTTTGGCATTGCCCAAGTTGGCAAAAGTTTCCGCAATGAAATCACGCCGCGCAATTTCACGTTTCGTTCTCGCGAATTTGAACAAATGGAAATTGAATTCTTCTGTCATCCGGACACTTCGCGACAATGGTATCAATACTGGCGAGACCGTCGCTTCAAATGGTATACGGACTTGGGTTTGGCAGGCGAACGACTGCAGCTTCGCGATCATGATCCGGACGAATTGAGTCACTATTCGACCGGAACGGCCGACATTGAATACGCGTTTCCCTTTTTGCCCGAAGGCAGTTATGGCGAATTGGAAGGCATTGCGCACCGAGGTGACTTTGATCTGCGTAGCCACATGGAAGGCAAGCTGGATCCGAATACCAATCCACTGACCGTGGAGCTAGGTGAGGACGGCAAACCCAAATGGCGAGGCAGCGGTAAGGACTTGACCTATCGCGACGACTTGACCAACGAACGCTTTACGCCGCATGTGATTGAACCTTCGGCCGGCGCGGATCGAGCGACCTTGGCGTATTGCCAGCGAGCTCGTGAAGCATACAAAGGCGTCCCCGTTATTGCCGGCGGCGTGGAAGCGTCGCTCCGTCGACTGGCGCACTATGACTATTGGAGCGACAAGGTCAAACGTTCCATCTTGCTAGACAGCAAAGCCGATCTCGTGGCCTACGGCATGGGTGAAAATTCCATTGTCGAAATGGCTCGACGCTTAGACGCAGGCGAAACGGTGAAGGATTTGCGCGATATGCGAGGTGTCGCGTATGCCATGGGCGCGTCCGAAGAACCACCCACCGCCGCGCTGCCACTGCCCAGCTACGAAGACGTTTGCCAAGACAAATTCGCGTTTGCCGAAGCCACCAAAATCATCCACAACGAAACCAACCCGTACAACGCCAAGATACTGTTGCAAATGCACGGTCGCCAAGCCGTTGTCACCTCGCCGCCTCAACTGCCCATTAGCCAACAGGCAATGGACGCCATCTATGATTTGCCCTATTCACGCCAACCACATCCCAGCTATCGCGAACCGATCCCCGCATTTGAAACCATCAAAGATTCAGTCACCATTATGCGAGGTTGCTTTGGCGGTTGTACGTTCTGTTCGATCACGGCACATCAAGGACGAGTGATCCAGTCGCGCAGCAAAGCGTCGATTGTTCGCGAAGTAGAGACGATGGCCCAAAATCCCAAATTCAAAGGGACGGTCAGCGATATCGGCGGCCCGACGGCCAACATGTATCAGATGAAATGTAGCCGACCGGAAGTAGAAGCCGTCTGCCGCAGACAGTCTTGCGTCCATCCGACCATCTGCAAACTGCTGGGCACCGATCACGGTCCGCTGATTGAAGTCATGCAAGAGACTCGTCAGGTCCAGGGTGTCAAAAAAGTGCTGGTGGCCAGTGGGATTCGTATGGATTTGGCTCAGCGTTCGCCGGAATACATGGCCGAATTGACCAAGCATCACGTTGGCGGGTTGTTGAAAGTGGCACCCGAACACGCCAGCGAAGAAGTCTTGGAAAAAATGCGAAAACCCAGCATTGATGACTTCGCCGAATTTTCTACCAAGTTTCAAAACGAATCCAAGAAAGCGGGCAAAAAGCAGCACCTGGTTCCGTATTTCATCGCCAGCCACCCCGGTAGTGACCTGAATGCCATGATCGAATTGGCCGTCTTTCTGAAACAGAACGGCTACAAGCCAGACCAGGTTCAAGATTTCATCCCCGCTCCGTTGGACGTCGCCACGTGCATGTATTACACCGGCTTGGATCCGTTTTCCAAGAAACCGGTCTACGTAGCCAAAAAGATGCGAGATCGGAAGTTTCAACGCGCGTTAATGCAGTTCTTCAAGCCGGAGAATTATTTTGAAGTTCGGGAAGCACTCCGCGAAGCAGGTCGGCAAGACTTGATTGGCAACGATTGTGATTCGCTGATTCCCGACCGACCTCCGCGAGAAGCCCTCCAAAAACGTCGATCGAACGCCAACAAACGTTTTCAAGGTGACTACGTTCATCAGATCAAATCGAAAACGAACGGTTCGCCAAATACCAAAGACGCGAAAAAGTCCAGGAACAAGACGAAAAAGCGTGCGCCCAACAGCGGTGCTACCGGTTCACGACACTCGTCCGAATCATTGCCACTCTCCGCCAAGAAAAAGAAATCCAACCGCAAACAATCTCGCAACCAACCCGGCAAGGGCTACCGCCCCGAACGGAAGGAAATCAAGCGAAAGGATTCGTAACTAAGTTGATCGTGGCCCAGCACGAAACTTTGACCGACCGTTTCGCAAATAAAATAAGGCGGTTGAATCACATGGGTGACTCAACCGCCTACCAATCGCTCCCTCAGTTGCGAGCCTGTTAAGTTATTAGGGAATCCAAGCGATTCCTGATGCGATGGCTCCCGCTTGCACGCGTGCTGCTCGAGCACTCAGCGGGATGGCTTCCAGCAACCAAGGAGCACAATTGCCGGGGCGATAATAGCCCAGCGTGTATTGGCATTCGTTGGGTGGATTGAGTCCCATGTGATAGGGCAAGAAGAATACGTTTCCAAAGAAGTGAGCTCCCGACAAAAACGTCTGCTTCACTGGACCGGCCGAGTGACCGTAGCGTTCCAGTTGCACGTCTTCAAAGTAAAGTGGCTTGTGACAAATTCCGGACGCTTTCCAAGTCATGGTCATCATGGCCCAATTCCGAACTTCCATGCGTTCTGATTCCGGAGTAAATTCGGTGGGTGTTCCCCACCACGCACTAACAAAGCACAGGTCGGCGTTGCTAAGTGTGTGACTTTTCGGCATCTTGGTCTGACCATCATTACCCAAAATGTAAACTCGCCCATGTCGGTAATCGGTCAATCGACCCTCTGCAATCACGTTCCCTTGACGGTCTCGCCAAACGCGAGCGGGAGCTTTTGCCAACTTTTCGTCTCGATGCTTGGCCGCTTCGGCCGGATCGGATTCGGTCGGTTCGAAGGATGGCGTAATGTCCAAACTAATTTCAGAAAGAGGTTTGCTGCGAAGTTCTTCCCAAGCGGATCGAAATCCTTCCAATTCGTTTGGGCAATCCCGCCCGTTGAATTCCGCCAGCGAATTTCGTTCGTCGCCTTCTTCTTCGTCCTCATCGTCGTCAGGAAATAGTTCGTCCGCCGAAGGAGGCGATTCGGAACTTCGATCGTCCAGCGGCAATTCGCTAAACGAATCTTCTTCCGCACCGAGCTCGTCTAGGGGCTCCTGCAACGGTTCGTTCAGCGATTCATCCGACGATTCGTCCAACATATTGGGCAGATCGCCGTCCAAGTTCATGTCATCGGTGCTCAGATCATTGTTGGAATCGAGTTCCGGAAGGGGATCGAGCGAATCTTCCAGCAGCGGTGGTTCGTCTTGTATTGAATCGCCGGACAAAGCGTCTTCGGCCGGCAGTAAATCTTCCAAATCCAAGTCATCAAACGAGGCGTCGCTGCGGTTGTTTTGGGCGACCTGAACGCTTTGCGTCCGACCGCCTGCGCGGCGTCGTCCCGCCAGTGCTCGTACCGCTGGCGGCGGTGGCGTCGGTTGGTAGTCATTGGTCGGTTGATTTAGCGGTGCGGACAGTGAATTGAGCGGTCGAATATCCGAGGCCTTCTGCACTTGGCCATCCACAGTAGGCTGATCCAACGAAGCCAACGATTTGGCATTGGCAGGTGGATTCAAGAAACTCGGTTCGTTCCGATGAATCTTGGCCAAGTTGCGATGCGTAGGATTGATCCATGGCAGATGATCATTGGAATCGCGAAGCTTAATGGGGCGACTCCACGCCGTTTGTTTTTTTCGGGCACCGACGGCGCTGTCCAATTTGTCAAACGCAATGACCGGTTCATCTTCGTCAAACGCATCCACCGCATCCTGAAGCGTGACAGTCTGACCGAAACTGATCGAAGGCAGCGTGACAGGAGATAGCAGTGCCAAACCGACCAACGCGGTTCGAATCGAAGGAAATGACAGATTAAGCTCCGTCATTACCTCCTGGATATTCTGCACTATAGTTGGGCGCTTCCTGCGTGATGGCAATGTCATGGGGGTGACTCTCTCTTACACTTGCCGGAGTAACCTTAATGAACCGCGCGTCCGAACGCAGTTCTTCAATCGTCCGTGTACCGCAATATCCCATACCGGCTCGTAGCCCCCCCACCAGCTGGTAAACAAAAGGTCCCAAGGAACCTTTAAAGGGAACTCGGCCTTCAACACCTTCTGGCACAAGTTTCCCTGGTTGTTGCCCGGCGTCTGACGCCTGACGATATCGTTCGCTCGATCCCTTCACCATCGCTCCCAACGATCCCATACCTCGATAAACCTTGAAGGTTCGTCCTTGATACAAGATCGTTTCGCCTGGGCTTTCTGCGAGCCCCGCGAACAGGCCTCCAATCATGGCCAGGTTCGCACCAGCTGCAATGGCTTTGGTCAAGTCGCCCGAGTAACGAATTCCACCATCGGCGATGATCGGAACTTCGCTTCCCTGAGCTGCTCGAGCTGCTTCGCTAATTGCTGTAATCTGTGGCACACCAATCCCCGAAATAACTCGGGTTGTACAAATCGAACCAGGTCCAATCCCGACCTTCACCGCATCGGCTCCGGCTTTGATCAGATCTTGGGCTCCTTCGTACGTGGCGACGTTGCCCGCCACCACATCAATGTCCCATTGCTTCTTCATTTCACGAACCGTTTCAATGACGTTTCGCGAATGACCATGAGCACTGTCCACAATCAAGACGTCGACATCTTTGCTGATCAAGCTTTCCGCTCGTTCAAAATCAAACATCCCAATCGCCGCCCCAACTCGCAAACGACCTTGCCGATCGCGACATGCGTTGGGGAACCGCTTGAGCATGTCAATGTCTTTGATGGTGATCAGTCCCGTTAGGTTGTAATTTTCGTCAACCAGCAAAAGTTTCTCCACTTTTTTAGCCGTTAAAATCTTCTCGGCTTCCTCAAGCGTTACATTTCCCGTAGCCGTCACCAAATTTGCCTTGGTCATGACCTCGGAAATGCACAAATCAACGTTCTCTAGAAACCGCAGGTCTCGCCGAGTCAATATTCCCTCCAGCTTGCCGGCTGCCGAAAGAATGGGAACGCCCGAGACGTTATGCTTTGCCATCATTTCTTTTGCTTGCGACACCGTTGCTGTCGCAGGCAACGTGACCGGATCGACAATGATGCCGTTGGCGCTGCGTTTCACCTTGTCAACTTCTTCTGACTGGCGTTCCACCGAAAGGTTCTTGTGAATGACACCCAGACCGCCATGTTGGCCAAGCGCAATCGCCATGGCGCTTTCCGTGACCGTG